>JAUXGP010000105.1 GCA_030621995.1 Psychrilyobacter sp. | reverse complement strand
TCATGAATACAAAAAAAGGCGGAGAATTGCTTTTTCATACTAAAAAAAATGAAGAGATATTAAAATTTTTAAAAAAAAGGGGATATAGTGATATTCCTGAACTAAACTTTACCTGTGTTATGCTGCTTAGAAAGGTAGACAGCATGTCAAACTGGAAAAAATTGCTGTCTTATTTTGAGGGGAAGGGAACCATTGAGGAAATCAATAATTCCACTAGAATACAGCTTCTGCCAGAGGAAGAAAAGAAGATAGGGGACTTTATAAAGATGAATTTAGAAGTTTCAGAGACTGAGTTAAATTGGTTAAAGGATAAATTTAAAATTATATACGAAAACAAAGAACTTTTGAGATCTATAAAAAAAATAGCAAGATAATTAGAATATATATAGGGGGGGAATATGTTAAATTTTAATTTTCAAAATACAACAGAGATAATTTTTGGTAAGGATGTAGAAACACAGGTCGGAAAGAAGGTATCGGAATATGGAAAAAAAGTCTTACTTCACTATGGTGGAGCCAGTCTTAAAAAATTCGGCCTATATGATAAGGTCATAAAAAACTTAGAAGAAGAAGGGGTAGAAATATTTGAGCTGGGAGGAGTACTGCCAAATCCTAGATTATCCCTGGTTAGAGAGGGAATAAAAATTTGTAAAGATAATAATATCGATTTTATCCTTGCAGTTGGAGGAGGGAGCGCCATTGATTCAGCTAAAGCCATTGGTGCTGGTGTAGAATATGATGGAGATGTATGGGATTTCTTTGAGGGCAAAACTGCAGTATCTAAAACTCTGCCGTTAGGAGTGGTTTTGACAATTCCTGCAGCAGGAAGCGAGGCCAGCAGCGGCAGTGTTATCACAAACGAAGACGGTTGGTATAAAAAATCATTTGGCGGAAATATAATCAGACCAAAATTTACGATTATGAATCCTGAAGTTACATATACTTTACCGAGCTATCAGACGGCAGCAGGTGCAGTAGATATTATGGCTCATGTTTTAGAGAGATATTTTACCCTTGAAAAACATGTGGAACTTACAGACAGATTGTCAGAGGCTGTATTAAAAACAGTGATTTCGAATACTCCTAAAGCCTTGGATTTCCCGGAGGATTACCATGCCCGTGCTGAGATTATGATCTCTTCAACCATAGCACACAACAGTCTGCTGGATATGGGAAGGGAATCAGACTGGGCCTCCCACGGAATAGAGCATGAGCTCAGTGGAATCTATGATATCACTCATGGGGCAGGATTGGCTATTATATTCCCGGCATGGATGAAGTATGTGTATAGATCTAATATAGACAGGTTTGTACAGTTTGCTATCCGTATATGGAATGTTGATATGAATTTCAATGACCCAGAGGCTACAGTTTTAGAGGGAATCAAGAGGATGGAGGAGTTCTTTACATCTATCAATATGCCTACAAGATTATCTCAGGCAGATATAGACAGTGAAAAATTTGAGGAGATGGCAGCTAAAGCCACAGAAAACGGTACACTTGGCAGTTTTGTTAAGTTAACCAAGGAAGATATAATAAATATATATAGACTAGCTGAATAAAAAGAACCCCCAGAGGAGAGAATTCATGAACTCTTCCTTCTGGGGGTTTTTAGTTATTTAAATTTAGATTACAGTATTCCTGTCAACTTTAACAATGCTTTAGGATCCGGCTGCCTCCCGTGAACATTTACAAAACTTTCCTTCATATTTACCGATCCTCCTAAAGATAAGAGGTTGTCAAAGAAATTATTGGCTAATTCCCTGTCGATATTTCCATCCTTAGTCATCTCTGAATAACTGTCGGCAGAAAGCACTTCAGCCCATTTATACGAATAATAACCTGCTCCATACCCGCCTGCAAATATATGACTGAATGAACATTGGAACTTATTGTATGATGGTGTTTTTATCACCGAAACCATCTTTCTGACCTCGTCTAATTTTTCCTGCACCTGTTTCTTGGAATAAGCCTGATCATAGATCATTAAATCAAATAATCCAAATTCAACCTGTCTGTTGTTTCCATATCCCTGACCATAATTTAAAGAATCTAAGATTTTTTGAATCAATTCATCGGAAATAACCTCTCCGGTTTCATAGTGGATTCCAAATGTCTTTATGATTTCCTTGTTGTTAGCAAACTCCTGTAACCATTGAGAGGGGTATTCCACAACATCCCATTCAGTTCCATTGAAGCCGGAGGCAGAGATATCTTTTGTCTTGGATGTGATAAGGTGGAGAGCATGTCCCATCTCATGGAATAGAGTTACTACATCTGAATGATCTAATAATGATGGAACCCCGTCCTTACTGGGAGGGAAGTTACAAACAATTATCCCTGTTGCAGGAACTCTTATATCATTTTTTGTATAACTTGTAATCCAGCTGTCAGCCCAGGCTCCTCCCCTCTTATTCTCATTGGTTTCTAAATCCATGATCAGGTTTCCTAAAAGTACCCCGTTTCTTTCTAATTCGAACACTACAGCTTTGTCATTCCATAATTTTACATCCTGTATTTTCTTAGCTTTTAAATTGAAGACATTGTCTAGAAATTGAAACATCCCGTAAACTACCTTATTTTTTTCAAAGTACGGTTTTACCTCACTGGGATCAAAATTATATTTGATCTCCTTTAGTTTTCTGGAAAGGTATGCATAGTCATAGATTTCTACACTCTCATAGCCTAATTTTTCCTTTGCAAAAGTTTTTAATTCCTCGATCTCCTCCACAGCCTTGGGCAGAGCTTCTTTTCCTAATTCTGTCAAAAAGTCTATAACTTCCATGGCATTATTTGCAGTTTTTGAGGCAATAGACAGTTCCCTGTAATTTTCATATCCTAAAATTTTAGCTTTTTCATCCCTCAAATTCAAAATTTTCTCTATGAGTTCCTCATTTTGAGGAGCCTTTGTAGCAGAAGCTTTATACAGCCTTTCTCTCAATCCTCTGTCGTTGCAATATTTTAAAAATGTAGTAAGTGATGGTCCATGAAGGGTAAACTTCCACTTTCCTTCCTCCAGTTCAGCAGATTTTTTATCTAAGGTTGAAAATTCAGACAGGATCTTTTCATCTTCTATAATCAACTCATATTCATTGGTAGCATCAGTTACATTTTGGCTGAAATCGTTTCCCAATTTAGCTAATTCTAAATTGATGGATTTGATCTTCTCTTTACTTTTTTTATCTAAGCCGATACCGCTGGATTTAAATGATAATATTTGTTTTTCCAGGATTCTTTTTCTCACATCATTTAGATCTTCATCTTCATAAATTTTCATGATAGAGCTGGCAACCTCTTCATTCTGGCTTAATTTGGAAGTGAATTCATTCATAATGGGGATGTATTCCTCATATGTTTTCTTTCCTAAATCTGTAATATTTGTTGAGATCTCAATTTGCAGAGGGAATGAAATTTTTTCAATATCATCTAAAAGGTGTTCCATCACATCAAAGAAATTATCATATGTTTTCTCTCTGATTTTTAATAAGTCCTCAATATTATCCTCTACTTTGATTATTCTTTCCTTAAGTTCATCTATAAATTTTTCATCTAGCTTTTTGTAGTTTAACTGCATAATCATCCTCCTAATTTTTTACTGTCTAAATAAATTATACCTTACTTATTTCATATATAAAATAATTTTTATTTATATTTTTATATTCCTCTAAATTCCCTGTGATAAGCTGGAGTATAATTGATATTTAATTATATCTATGTTACTATTTAAGGAGAAATCTATAGTGATATTAAGGAGTCATAAAATGAATAAAAAAATAATTATTACAATGAGTAGTTTAGCCATGATAGTTGGGATTTTTCTTGCTGGAAATGTGGGGTTAAAATTTTTCTTTCATGATTATCTGTATGAAACACCAAATTTAAAGGGGCTTACAATTGAGGAAGCTAAAGCATTGGTAGAATCGGATTTTAAATTAGTGGACATGGGGGAACATTATTCTGAATTAGAAAAAGGTGAGATCTACTCCCAGCTGCCGATATCTCCAAAGCACATAAAGAAAGGCAGACCTATAAAAATTTGGATAAGTAAGGGAATGGATACAGTAATTTTACCCGATTTAAAGGGGGAAAATATGCAGGATGCCAGAGTGATCCTAAGTGATTTAGGAATTAAAGTTGGCAGAATTTCCCATACTATGGAAGGATATATGAACAACAAAGTTATAGGAACTGATCCTTCAGAGGGAAGTTCAATTTCTCGTGGGAGTTCAGTATCCCTGTTAATCAATGTAAGTCAGATAAAAAATATCAGGATGCCGGACATCTTGGGGTACTCGCTGGGAGAAGGGGAAAAGATCCTCCGGGAAAAAAAATTAGTTATAGGAGATATAAAAAAAGTGTATAGGAATGATTTTCCTAAAGATACTATTATTGATATTAGTTATCCTGCCGGGAAAGATGTTTTAGCAGGTTCGGTTATAAATATTACAGTTACAACTCAAAATGAGGAGGAATAATTATCAAAGGTAGAGTTATTACAAAAATAAAAGGATTTTATTACGTTCAAGTGGAAGAAACTACTTATGAATGCAGATTAAGAGGTATACTCAAGAAAAAAAACAATAAAGACAACTGTGTTACAGGAGATTTGGTAGAATTTGGTGAGGAGAGATTTATCACAAAGGTATATCCCAGACAAAATATCATCCACAGACCCCTGGTTTCAAATATAGATTATTTGGTTATTCAATTTTCAGCATTAGATCCAAAATTTGATATTGGAAGATTTAATATATTATTGTTGAATGCTTTTTATTATAAGATCAAACCGGTAGCTGTTATTAACAAGATTGAGCTGTTGGAAAATGGCGGGCTGGAAGAATTAAAAACACAACTGGCTTTCTTAAAGCAAATGGGAATAGAAGTGTTTTATATTTCAACCTATGAAAATATAGGTATAGAAAAGGTAAAGGAGTATATAAAAGATAAGATAACTGCATTTGGAGGACCATCTGGAGCAGGAAAATCATCCCTGCTTAATATGCTGCAGGAAGAAAGAGTCTTGGAGATTGGAGAGACAAGCAAGAAGCATTCAAGGGGAAAACATACTACCAAGGGGACAACACTTCTGCCAATGAAAAATGGCGGGTGGGTAATTGATACACCTGGATTCTCTTCCATAGAACTGCCGCCAATAAAAACTATTGATGAGCTGGCCGGTTTATTTCCAGAATTTAATGAGTATAGAAACTGTAAATACAGTAACTGTATCCACATAAATGAACCTGAATGCGGGGTAAAAAATGAACTTAATCATGGAATCAGTCAAAGCAGATATGATTTTTACCTGTGGTGCTATAATTTTTATAGAGAAGAAAGATGGAATAAATATTAGTAAAATATGATATAATTATTTTATAATCAAATTAATTTTAAGGAGTGAACCATAAAAATGAATACAATTAAAATTGCACCTTCAATTCTATCAGCTGATTTTAGTAAATTAGGAGAGGAAATAATAGAGATAACAAAAGCCGGAGCAGACATGATCCATATTGATGTTATGGATGGAAATTTTGTTCCAAATATCTCATTTGGAGTTCCGATTATAAAATCGATTAGAGATAAAACTGATTTAATTTTTGATGTACATTTGATGATAGACACACCTGAAAGATATATTGAAGATTTTGCTAAAGCAGGAGCAGACATGATAGTGGTTCATGCTGAATCAACAATTCATCTTCATAGAGTTATCCAGCAAATAAAGAATCACGGTCTGAAAGCCGGAGTTTCATTGAATCCAGCTACACCTGTAGAAAATTTAAAATACGTAATAGATGAATTAGATATGGTACTGCTTATGTCTGTTAATCCTGGGTTTGGAGGACAAAAATTTATACCTGCTACTGTAGAAAAGATAAAAGAAGTGAGAGAGATGTCTCCTACAGTAGATATTCAGATAGACGGTGGTATTACAGATATTACAATTAAACCTTGTATAGAAGCCGGAGCTAATATATTTGTAGCCGGGTCTTTCGTATTTGGTGGAGATTATAAGGAACAGATAGAAAAATTAAAGGGTTAAGGAGGTTATATGTCTTTAGAAAGAGTTAATACAGTTATAGAAGATTTCACTAAGCTTTTTTATGAAACGGAATCACTAGCACTTAAACAAGGGATCAAATGTTTGACTACAACTGAGCTTCATGTTATAGAAGCTATTGG
>JAUXGP010000304.1 GCA_030621995.1 Psychrilyobacter sp. | reverse complement strand
TTTCCAATAGTTATCTCATATTTTTTTATCATTTTTTTCCTACCAATAAAAATAACGGGTATTTTTTCTTATTTTTTTCAATAACAAAAATATTTTCAACTACCCTTATCTCTTTAAATCCTGCATCTCTAAAAATTTTCTCTAAAAATTCATTTGAGAATCCCAGGGAATAGATTCCATCCAATGAATCATGAAATGAACCATCTTCTTCCATTAGATCTGCAATGGCTATCATTCCATCAGGATTTAAAGAATCATATAGTTTTACTGCTAATTTAGTTATATCTTTGATATGATGCATAACCATAGAACTCATAATTAGATCGAAGGTTGAAGTAATTTCAAATATTCCTGTAAGTTCAGTGGTTAAATTTTTATAACCTTTTCCTTTTTCTTTTAAAATATCCAGCATATTAGGAGCAAGATCTATCCCGTGGACTGCTCCAACCTCCTCTATTAAAGGAAAAATTAGTAACCCGGTACCGCATCCAAAATCCAAGATATTCATATTTTTATCTAATTTTATATTATTTTTTATCGATCTGGCGATGGCATTGCTACGCTCTATCTTTGACTCTGTATCCCAATCCTTTGCACGCTCATTAAAGTTACTCATATTGTATCCTCCTAATTGTTTTTCTAATATGATTATACAATAAAAAAGCTATAAACAAATGACTTTGTTTATAGCTTTAGATTTTAATACTATGAGATCTCTAATTCTACCTCTGCCGGTTCTAAATCTCTGCCTTCTATTCTAATATCATCCCAAAGTTTAAAACTTCCTTCAATCCCAATTTCATTGGGATTGAAATCCCAGTTATCTTGGGTTCCGTTTTTCATTCTGGTTTTATAATCTTTTAAACAGATTATAGCCGGTTTAAACATAATTAAGATACCTACTATATTAACCCATGCCATCATTCCTACACCAATATCACCAAGTGTCCAAGCTAGACCACCAGACATAATTGTACCCAGGAATACAAATCCTAAAAACAGTACACTTAATATTTTTCTGATTTTCTTACCTGAAGCTTCGTCTCCGAATAGGTAGACTGAAGCTGTGTCCCCATTCCAGAAATAAGCTAGGATTGTTGTAAATGCAAAGAACATGATAGCTATTGCTACGATATAAGCTCCATAACCAATACCAGCATCCAATGCTGCAGTTGTATTTAGAGGCCCAACAGTAGAGATTGTCATCTCAGCAGAAGATCCAAATCCTGAGTATATCTCCTTTCCACTAGGAGCGAAAACTTTATATGCACCGGTGATGATGATCATCAATGCAGTTGCTGTACATACGAATACAGAATCAATGTAGATAGAGAAAGCTTGTATTAATCCCTGTTTAGCAGGATGTGAAGTATCAGCGGCAGCAGCAGATGCAGGACCAGTACCTTGCCCAGCTTCATTGGAATAAATTCCTCTTTTAACTCCCCACATAACAGCACTACCTACGATACCAGCAAAGGCTTCATGTTGCCCAAATGCAGACTTAACAATTAATACTAATGACGGGATAATATCTCCAACATTTAAAGCTAATACCATAAGAGCCACAATGATATAAGCTACAGCCATAAATGGAACTACTACACCAGCAAATTTAGCTATCCTCTTAGCACCACCAAATATAATTATTCCTAACAATGTAATTATTACTAATCCAGTCACCCATGTAGGGATACCAGTAGCTGTCTGCATAGATCCTGCAATTACATTAGCTTGCACAGAAGGCATAAAGAATGTCATTCCGGCTACAGTTACAATGGCAAATAAATTACCATACCAAGCTTTACCACCTAATAAACCTTTTTTAAAGTAATAAGCTGGTCCTCCTCTGTATCCACCTTCAATTTTTTCCTTATATAGTTGTCCCAATGTAGATTCAACATATGATGAAGCTGCACCTAGAAGTGAGATAACCCATAACCAAAAGATAGATCCTGGTCCTCCTAAAGCAATGGCTGTGGCAACTCCTGCAATGTTTCCTGTTCCTACTCTTCCAGAAACTGACATACACATTGCCTCAAATCCACTTATTGAATCTTTAGATCTTTCTCCTGGTTTAACATCTTTTCCCATTAATAACCTTATCATCTCTTTCATCATCGTAAACTGTGCTCCTCCAATCTTTAGAGTGAAGAAGAGTCCTGCCCCTAGACAAAGATAGACAAGCAGCGGTGACCAAATAATACCATTTAACTGATTAATAAAACTTTCCATAAAATACCTCCGTTTAAATACAATATAAAATAATTGAAATTCGATCTGAATAATTTGGAACGATAGTCTTTATCTTTGGTAATAATTAAAGGATAGCACCCAATAAATAAGTTGTCAAACCTAAAAGCAAACACTTCATCTGCTTTTAGTTCACTCGCTGCATTAGATGATCGCGATCATTTTATTTGCTAGTGAATTTTTTATTTTGATGTTTGTGTATTTTTTAGATATTGGAGTCATTTTTTTGTTATAAAAAATAATGATAAAGTTATGGTAAAACAAAAGATACCCCTGCTCATTGAGCAGGAGTATCTCTTTTCAAATGTCTACATATTATTTAGTCTATATATACT
>JAUXGP010000258.1 GCA_030621995.1 Psychrilyobacter sp. | reverse complement strand
CTCCTTAGTATTTTGGCGATATAACTGATGTTGGATAACATCCTCACTAGAGCTATTAATCCATTTTAAGAACACGCCTCTATCGACTACTTTATATGCTTCAAATATTGGAGATGACGGCGGGACAACATCTGGTTTTTTTAGGGTCAGTTTTTTTGAATACTCAGACATATTAAAACGCTGATCTACTGCAACTACCTGATAATATACTTTTTTGTTTAGTGATTTTATTTGTACGGTATCCTGAAATGAGGTGCGCTCTATTGGAGAAATAGTAAGTTGCGTAACTTCTTCATTTTTCAGATTCCCTCTGAATATACGGTACCCCAACATGTCTTTTTCTATATTTTCCTGCCATTTTAATTGTACTATCCCCAGGCTGTCTACGACACCTACCAATCCAACAGGAGCTAATGGAGGTATACTATCTATAGTTTGTACAAATGCACTTAGTGATGTTGTTTTCTGGTTGTTTTTTCCATGTGCTATAATCCTAAAATAATTTGAAGGTTCTGGCTCTTTATATATCGTTTTACGGGTACTTGAACTTATATTGGACGCTACTGTTTTATAAGGCCCTGCTTCCTGAGCTGCCCAATTCAATTCAAAACTGGTAATTTCAGGCTCTGCTTCTTTTAAAAAATCCCATTTAATAATCACATTTCCGGAGGCATCAAAATCGTACCTTGAAATATGTGGGACTGCGACTAGTTTTTTGACTCCTTGAGCAGAAGCAACCTCAGAGGTTGGGCTTTCTTCTCCAAATGGAGAAATTCCAATGACCCGATAATGATATGTTTTATTGTTTTGCGCTATGGTATCTACATAATACATGCGTTTTGCAGGATGCCCGGGTTTATCATTAAGGTTTACCAAAGGGGTGTCTCCTAATCTTTTAAAATCAGAGCCATTCTCTGACCGTTCGATAAAATAAGATGTAAAGGCTCTTTTATACATTTCATACTCCCATGTTAATAAAATACTTTTATCATCCGGAACTGCGACGAGGTCTAGAGGAGAGGGCAATGGCTCTGATTTTGATGTGTTTATTATAACAGAACTTGATACCTCTTGTAAACTTGCTCCTGGAGTTCTCCTTTTTAGACGGTATACATATTCTTCTCCAGGGGTTATTGTTTCATCAATATATCCTAAAGCTGCCATTTGGGCACTTTCAAAATTCATATCAGCGGCAAATAATGCAAAGGAGTAACGCTGCTCTATTTCTGTAGATTTATTAATAATTTGGGCCATCCCTCCTTCTTGTATTTCTCCTGTCTGAAAACCTTCTCCATATATGGCCTGAGCAATAACAGCTGCATAATCATTTTTATTGACTATATCTTCCCACATTTCTATAGGTTTCGGGCGAATAGAGTCTTGTAGCACGACATTATTATATGGCGGCGCAAGAAGTTTACCTTGCTTTTTAATGGTAAACCGCTCTAAAGTATACCCATGCTTATTCCCTTTCAACCATATACTTGAAGTCAATGGTGCCCATCGCAATAACACTTTACCCTTTTGATATCTGGCAATTACCTGAATGTTATTTTTAGAAGTACCCTCATCATTCTGACCATACCCAAAAACGGTTATTCCCAATAATAGCGCTATGTATAAAAATCTTTTCATTAACGTATTTTTACTGGGTTTTTATATTTATATATAGCATGACTTCCTGTAATCCCCCCTGGTAGCATATAGGTAAGTTTCACATTGTAATTTCCTTGTCTAATAAATAGATATTCGTTGCTTAATATTTGTAATACGGGATCATTAACAGGAATTAATCCATCTACATAATCATTCGATACTTTATTTCTTATATCTAAATAATCAACTTTATAAGCTTCTGGCAGATTGTATCGATACGGAAAATTAACGGCTCTCCAATCTAAATTAACTTCACGTTCCAGGCTGGTGAGGTATCTTGAGTTTACAGGTAAAGCCTTTTTAGGTATAAACCCTAAAACGGAAGGATCTCTACTAATCGTATATTTCTTATTTGTTCCATAGGAGTTATATATCACAGGAGTTATATCATTATTGAGATACTCATCTTTCATAGTAGATTCTATAGCTACCAAAGGTTTACTCTCTGTATACTTACTCCCTATAAGCTCTGTAATATCAAATCCTTCATGATTTTTTATTTTAGAGGTCAAGAAAATGACATCCGAAGTAATTTTACCCCATTCATCATTTGTTACGTTTATATCCTTAATTTTTGTAGCAAAAGTTTTATACTTGCTTGATTTGAACTCATAAGTAAGTCTTTCTATTTCTCCTTCTTTTATAATATTCTGAGCATTATTTTTACTAATTTCTACGGTATTATCTTCTCCATAACTTTTGGTATCTGTGGTCGTTTCATCTGCAGGATTTCCAGAGGTTTTTGTAGTACTTACAATAGCCATTAAGTATTTTGTGTCCTTTTTTACTTTGGGGAGCGTATATCTTACTTTATTATTAGAAGTACTATATTTAAAAGCAGATTTTTTAATTTCGCCACGCTCATCACTATACTTTACAGAACTTTCCCATTGTGTATTATCAAAAAGATAATCTTGCCCACGTTTTAGTTGTACATATCCTGTACCATGTTCTCCAGCATAAAACAATTGCTGATCAACCACAGGGTAAGAATATTGTATATTATGTAATGGTATATGATCTGGAGCTGTTCCTGTAGTAAAGTTCCTTTCTTCGGTTTCTATTGCTTTTTGTCCTTCATCTAAAATCGTTTTGAATATACCATCCACTTTTTCCTGAAAACTTACTTCTACAGTAGCTTTCAATTTAGTAGTAGGAGGTAAAATATCATCAGATACAAATGTTACTCTATCATTCATATATCCCCATTCTAATGACCCTACAATTTCTTTTTCGGTTTCATCTACAACGGTAAATTTTTCCAGGATTACTTTGTACGTTTTATCACCATCATCTTCTGGGATTACAATAGGTTGATTTACTTTCATTGCAAATGTTGCTTGCGGAGCTGCAAAAACATCTATATCATCATCTCCATCTTTTGGAGTAACATCTGTG
>JAUXGP010000259.1 GCA_030621995.1 Psychrilyobacter sp. | reverse complement strand
GATTAAGATAACTTTACCAAGCGGGGATATCAAAGAATTCGATAGCCCGGTTAATATGTTTCAAATTGCCAAAAGTATAAGCAACTCACTGGCTAAAAATGCCGTAGCGGCTAAAGTGGACGGGAAATTAGTGGATATGACTACAGCACTTGTGGAAAATGCTGCAGTAGAACTTATCATGCCTAACAGTGAAGAGGGGATAGAGATCATCAGACATTCCACTGCACATCTTATGGCTCAAGCTGTAGTCAGACTTTTCCCAGAAACTAAGGTAGCTATAGGACCATCTATCGAATACGGATTTTACTATGATTTCGATCCTAAGGAGCAATTTACAGAGGAGGACTTAACTAAGATTGAAGCTGAAATGAAAAAAATAGTCAAGGAAGATATCAAGATAACTAAGGAAGATATCTCCAAGGAAGATGCTATAGCTAAATTCAAGGAAGCCGGGGAGGGCTATAAGGTAGAAATCATTACTGATATTGCAGTAGGAGCTCTTACTCTATATTCTCAAGGTGACTTTACAGATCTATGTCTTGGTCCTCATGTCCCATCTACTAGATATTTAAAGTCATTTAAACTTATGTCGGTAGCCGGAGCTTACTGGAGAGGAGATTCTTCTAACAAAATGTTGCAAAGAATCTACGGAATAGCTTTCGACTGCGATAAAGCACTAAAATTACATTTAAAGTTTTTAGAGGAAGCTGAAAAAAGAGACCATAGAAAATTAGGTAAGGAATTAGATCTATTCTTTATGAGTGAGTACGGACCAGGATTCCCATTTTGGTTACCTAAAGGAATGGAGTTAAGAAATGTGCTGGAAGATCTTTGGAAGTCAGAGCACAGACATGCTGGATATCAAGAAGTTAGAACTCCCATCATGCTTAACAAGGAATTATGGGAAACTTCCGGACATTGGTTCAACTACAAAGAAAATATGTATCTATCTGAGATAGACAAGCATGAATTTGCTATAAAACCTATGAATTGTCCTGGAAGTGTTTTAGTATATAAACACGGGCTGCACTCATATAAGGATTTCCCTATGAGAATGGGAGAATTAGGAATCGTCCATAGACATGAGTTCTCAGGAGCATTACATGGACTATTTAGAGTTAGAAACTTTACCCAGGATGATGCTCATATCTATATGACACCAGATCAAATCGAAGAGGAGATCATAGGAGTTATTAAGTTAATCGACAAATTCTACAATAAATTATTTGGATTTGAATACAAAATAGAGTTATCTACTAAACCTGAAAAGGCTATCGGATCGAATGAAATATGGGATAAGGCTGAATCAGCACTAAAAAATGCAATGGAAAATATAGGAATGGATTATAAATTAAACCCAGGGGACGGAGCATTCTATGGTCCTAAATTAGATTTCAAAATAAAAGATTGCTTAGGAAGAGAATGGCAGTGCGGGACTATCCAGCTTGACTTTAACTTACCTGAAAGATTTGATATGAACTATATTGGAGAAGATGGGGAAAAGCATAGACCAGTTATGATTCATAGAGTAGTTTATGGTTCCGTAGAGAGATTTATCGGTATCCTAATCGAGCATTTTGCAGGTGCATTCCCATTATGGTTAGCTCCTACACAAATAAAATTACTTACTCTAAATGATGAGGTAGTTCCATACGCTAAAGAAGTTATGGCTGCCTTAGCTGAAGCTGGAATCAGATGCGAATTGGATGATAGAGCTGAAAAAATCGGATATAAAATCAGAGAAGCCAATGGTAAATACAAGGTTCCTGTACAGCTTATCCTAGGAAAGTCTGAAGCTGAAGCTTCTGAAGTTAATGTAAGAAGATTTGGTTCAAAAGACCAGGAGACTATGAAATTAAATGATTTCGTTTCTATGATCGTAGAAGAAGCAAAGGTAAAATTTGATAACTAAAAATATAAAAAAAGGAAGCAGCCAGCTGGCTGTTTCCTTTTTATTTTTCCCACTCCGCTGTCATTTTCAATCTTTTTATCCCTTTTTTTATAGACCTGGCTTTAAACATACTAATTCCCCTTATCTCCATCAATTCCTCTTCTGTCAGTTCTAATATTTTAGATAGGGTCTCATGTTTAACAATTATTTTCTCCGTGTCTTTTCTCGTAACTCTTGTGACCTTATTTAAGATCCTGTAGCCCCTGGTATCCAATTCCATGTCAAAGGTTGCTGCCGATCTGCCGTATCCCAAAGCACCTGCTATATTTTCCGACTCCAAGAGTTCCAAATCTCCTAATCCCAACAGCCTTTCCTTTACCTCAGTCGCACCAAATTCTTCTTCCAAGCCTAAATTTATATAATCTCTGATGAAATTTTCCTCTTCCTTCAGGACTCCTTTAAAGAGTTCCTCCAATTGAATCTCTAAAAATTTTCCTTCCGATCCTAATTCTATTATTGAGTGCTCCACTTCAACCCTGATTCTTACCAGCATCTCAAACCTTTGGAGAACTGTCACAACCTCCGAAAGAGTTACCATCCCGTCAAACTCTAAAAGGGTGATATTTTGTAAGGCTCTATCCAATACATGTTTATATCTTTCAAAGGTTTTCATTGCCTGGCTGGCTTCAATCATTATATCAGCCAGATTTTTTACCTTATATCTAAAATCGCCCTTATAGAGGGTAATCCGATTCCTTCTCTCTGAGATAGCTATGACCAAATTATCCGTCTGTTTAGCTACTCTTTGAGCTGTCCTATGCCTGGTTCCGCTCTCATTGGTTTTAAATCTTTTATCCGGCTGCAGATGTACATTGGCATATTTAATCTTTGTGGCGTTTCCATCTAAGATAATAGCGCCGTCCATCTTGGACAGCACATGAAGTCTTTGAGGAGTAAACCTGCAGTTTAATTCAAATCCACCGTCTATAAGATCTCCCAGAGGATCATTGGCATCCAAAACTATCAGAGCACCTGTCCCGGCATCTAAGATATTGTCTAAACCTTCTCTAAATACTGTTCCAGGGGTTACCTGAGAAAATATTTTTTTTAAATTATACTCCATAATCACCTCATCCTCTCTGCAAGTTCTG
>JAUXGP010000099.1 GCA_030621995.1 Psychrilyobacter sp. | reverse complement strand
TTATATAACAACTATTTAAAGGAGGAAAATTTATGAAAAAATTATTGATAAGTATGCTGATTATTCTTGGAACCCTTACAGCCTATGGAAAACCCAATGGTGAAAACTCTTATCGTTTAGATAGGGCGGTTTTAACCAATGAAATTATGGAAAAAGAACCTGTAAAAATCATGGACAGCTTTAAACTATATTCCCAAGGATATTTTTATACCGAGTTTAAAGATATAGGAGAGGAAAAAACTATCTATCACAATTGGTATTTTTTAGAAGAAAATGGTGAAAAAACCCTCATGGCCAGTGTTCCGTTAAAAATATCAGGACCCAGGTGGAGAACTTGGTCCAGTAAAAACTTATTCTTATCCGGAAAATGGTCTGTAGAGGTAGTAGATGAAGATGAGATGGTTCTTTCTAAAAAAGAATTTTATGTTAAATAACCCGTTAAAAATAATATTTATTTTTAAGTATACAAAAAACCTGTAAACTTGAGCACTCTTTTTTTAGTGTCTAGTTTACAGGTTTTAGTTTATATTTGGTTTATAAGGTCGTATCCTTTAGCCTTAGAAATTATACTCTAAACTTAAATAAGCATAATCGTTATCTCTATATTGACCTATTTCTGTTGTTTCTTCTCCACCATAGATATTATACCCCAAAGTAACGTAAAGGTTATCTTCATAGATATATTCTATTTCTGGCATAACAGCATAATCTTTTCCTTCTACATTCCATATAAATTTAACGGATGATTTAATGGTATCACTTTTAAATTTGTCCTCTATTTTTACGATAACAGTATTTTTAATATAATCTCCATTTTCATTGTAGTCAGTATCTAAAAGATTATTCTCTACACTTGATTTATCCAAGAGAAAAATTGTCTTTACCTGCATATTAAAATTCATATTATGTAAGCCAAACTCACCTAAATCCCTGTCGCCGCCTATCAATGTTCCTATTCTATCATTTTTTATATTGGCATCTTTTCCGGAGCTATCTTCGGTCATATAGTAAGCCGTTTCAAACCTTCCATTAATTCCTCCTATAATAACTTTAGATGCTTCTATTCCAAATACATCCAATCTATCGTAATGAACATCTAAGTTTCCATTCATGATATCCCCTATTGCTGTAATATCTCCAGACTGTGCTTTGGCTAAAAGTTCTTTATCTATTGTAGGCTGTTTTTCATATCCTCTATAATATGAGAATCCATAATCCAGTCCTGACTGAGAGTTTGTAAATCTAAATCCAGCTTGATCATGCTTGTATTTTTTTATATCGGGTTCAAAATCTTCCAGGGATTTATTTATAGGAGCTAATAACGTATTGGCTCGTCTAAATAAATATGGTGTCCAAGGTCCAGATGCAGCAAATTCATCCGGTGTGAACTCTGGAGTATATACAAATTCAAATTTTGCTTCACTATCTACACTAGGAGTATACATAAGTCTTACCATATTTTCACCTATAAGTTCATCTCTATATTCACCATTTATAAAGTCCCTATAATCCGTTGAATTTATATTATTTACCAGATGAACCTTGTCCCCTTTTCCCCAAATTAACTTTTGTCTTCCTAATTCAAGCTGTATTTTTTCGCCTAAATAAATTCTAGTAAAAAGCTCCTCCACTATGGGTTTTTTATCGTATTTATCTACGGTAAAATCACCTAGAACATCAAAATGTGATGTTTCAAGGTCTGTCTGCACCTTTACAAAAGGAAGACTTTCATGGGTTCCATCACTAAAATTAACTCTTCCCTCATAACCTATTTTCCCATTTACCTGAAGATTTATTTCTGTTTTTTCCTCTGAGTTTTCTGAAAAATCATCAAAATCATTAAATTCGCTGAACTCTCCAGCCATTGCATTAAAACTCAGTAATATTCCTGTAAGGAACATTATATACTTTTTCATATGAAACTCCCTTTTTTTATTATATAGAAAATACTTACAAAATAATTTTACAGATTAAATCCTTTGTAAATATAGTGACTACTCCCATTCGGATGCAGCGTCACATTGCCTATTTTGCTCTTCCTGTTTTAATGAATGATTGTGTAAATCTCTTAGGGTTCATCTTTCCATTATATCTAAGCAGATATTTTCCATTTTTTTGAACTACATCCAGAAGTGTTTTATGACCAGTTTCTAAGTCTTCCATCGTTGTACTAAATACAGACCAAATTCCTTGAACCTTTTCTAAGTCTCCTTGAACAGTTAATCTTTTTTGAATTTCATTAGTTTTTTTAGAATATAGTTCAGCTTTTACCGGAACATAACTATCCTTTGTTACCCAGGTTACTCTCTTAGAGTATTGAGAATCATCTTTATCTACTGGAACAGATTCCACTACATAACAATCATACTTCCCATACTTTTCCTCTTTTAACAGCTTATGTGTATCCTCTGAAACCTCTCTTGTTTCCATATCCCCATATGTGAAATCAGATCCTACAAATGATGATGTTTTATCTGAAGATGAGATCCTTCTAACTCTTCCAAGGGCAGGCAGGAAGATCCATTTATCGTCATCTTTCCCTATTTCATTTTCTATCTGTAAAAATCTTGTTTTAGCAATAGAAGCGGGAGCCTTAAACTCCATCACTACTTTAGAAAGATCCTTTTCTATATCATATTTATATCCCCAAGTCATAAGTTTTCTATCTGATTCAACTTTTCCATCTCTTGAAATTAACTTCATCTGCATAGCTGCCATAACTGTATTTCCTGTATCTCTATCTCTGGCTAATTGAGAAACTTCTGTTCCTGTAATGGCAAAACTTGGAATAGTCAAAAGTATTCCCAGACCTAAGATTATAATTTTTTTACTTAATTTAATGTTTTTCATGATATTCCCTCCCTATTTTGAAACAAATTTTGGTTTAAATAAATTTAATAATATTGGCAGTAAAATCATCGATCCCATAGATGAAGTTATCATCGTAATACAAACTAATAGTCCTAAATTCTTTATAGGGTTAAAGTTTGAGAAGATAAGTACTGCAAATCCTAAGGCAACTGAAATGGCGTTGAATATAATAGCTTTTCCAGAGCTGTTTAATGTTTTTTTCGTTACAATCTCCAAATCCGATGTTATCATTCTTTCATAATGATATGTTGTCAGGAAATGAATTGTATAATCCACTCCTATTCCTATTGCAATAGAAGCCACCATGGCTGTTCCTACATCTAGTTTTATTCCTGCAAACCCCATTAATCCGAAGTTTATAAACAGAGATATAATAAGTGGAATAATCCCATAGATTCCTGCTATAACAGATTTAAATGAATATGCCACTATAATAAATACTATTATAAGAGATGTTATTATACTTATAATTTGACTGGAAACAATCAAATTATTTACAGCTAAACTCATATCTCCCGCTCCTGAAACTGTGACAGTATAACCTTTAGGGAAGTTTTCCTCTGCATAACGAGAAATTTCATCCTTTAAGTCCGCTATAAATATATTACTAGCAGATTTTAATTGGAATAGCATTCTTGTTGATTTTGGTTCTAATCTATCATCTGCAAATGAATCTAATTCACCTGAATACAATAGAAGATATTGCGAAACTAAGTTTTTTAACTCCTCTCTTGTCACAGCCGGATATTTAGCGGGGTCATAAGGAACTTCATTATATGCTTCTCCCTGGTAGTTTGTCGCTCTATTCATTTCTGTCACCAACTCTTGGGCTGTTAAATTAACTTTTTTAGCATCTAATAGAGCAGAATTTAATATATTTAGCAGATCTGCCTCACTTATCTTTTCCCGGCTAGGAATAGGCTTGGTTATTTTAAGTTGATTATCCAAAGGAATAGATTCTGTGTTATCTATATCTTCAAAACCATCTTCAAAACTGTCTTCTTCAAAACTATTATCACTAAAGCTATCGTCAAAACTATCATTAAAATCACTGGATATAGCTCCATTATCTAGTTGAGCAGTTTCTGCTTTTTCCGCTAAAGCAAGATCCGTTTCCTCTGGATAGTTCATAACTTTATTCATTCTCTTTATAAAATCTGAAAAACTTATTACCTGTCCTACATATTCATGGTTTGATACAAAGTGTTCCTTCATATTATCCATCGCCTTTAATATCTCAGGATTTGTCAGGTCTCCTTTTTCTTTTCCATCTATCACTACATTTATAAAGTTACTTCCGTTGAAGTTAGCATTTAGATATTCATCCGCCCCTCTGACTGGCGTTCCCTGTTTAAAGAACTCTACTAGAACACTGTCTATTATAACCTTAGATGTTCCATATATAGAAAATGTCATTATTATTGCAGTTAGTAGTATTACACTTAATTTTTTTCGAGTAAAGAAATGATATAGGTACATAAGTAACTTAGTCATTAACGTCTCTTCAGTATGATTTTCTATATTTACTTTTGGTTTCTTTAATAATAAAATCGAAGGAATCAATGTAATAGCTACAACCAAAGCTCCGAAAACTCCAAGAGCTGTGAATAATCCAAAGTTTTTTATAGGAATTATTTTACTGGTTGCCAAGGATCCAAAACCTGCAATAGTTGTAAGCCCGGCTAGGAAAACTGCTTTCCCTACTTTATGTACATTATGAAGAACTATCTCTTTATGCTCTTCATCTGTCAATTCTTTTCCTACTGATTTCACATCATCATAGTAATGAGATATAATATGAATTCCATAAGCACTTCCCACAGCTATTAGAAGCACAGGTATTATAGTCGAAACCATAGTCAGTGGTATTCCCAGCCCTGCCATAAGACCTATGGACCATATAGTACTTATTAAAACTGTTAAAAGAGGCAATATTACTCCGCCTATTGTTTTAAACGAGATGAAAAGAGAAGCTATTACTATCAGCATTACAAATGGAATTAATTTTTTCATATCCACCTGCATACTCTCACCCATCAATGTATTTAGAACTGGTTGACCAGCTAGATAAAAGGTCATATTCTTGTCATTGGAATAGGTATTTACCTCTGCTCGAATTTCTTGAAAGATTTCTTCTTGTTCGATAGCAGTTGTTCCATCTTCTAATTGGACAAGTAAAGTTGTAGATTTAAAATCATCTGTATAGAGAGACTTTGCATACATAGATTTCCATGAAAGAAGTTTATGTTTTATTTTATCTAAATCTTCTTTTGTTTGTGGAAGATCATTAACAATAGCTTCAACTTCCATCCCTTCTGCTGTTCCTTCTATAAAATCAGTATTTGTAAGAGATTTCACTTCATCTACCCCTGTAAAACTTTCAAATTTCTTTGTCAGTTTATCTATAAGGGCTATATTTTCAGCTGTAAATATATTCTCTGAATTAAATTTAACTGCTAGAAGTATCGCATCTGAACTCCCAAAAGTTTCTGAGGCTTTATCATCATTTAATCTGGATATATGAGATTTCGGCAGAAAGATTTTAACGTCATTATCTATTACTATCTTTGGCATTTGCATAGCAAATAGCAGGGTAACTATTCCTATGACTAAAATAACAATTTTTGGATGGTCGTATAACTTTTTCACTGTATTCCCTCCTATAATTTTTGTATCATTTTACCGATATAACTTATTGAAAATAATATTTTTTCTCTATTTATCTTTTCTATATTCAGTATATCCCTTTCTGAAGATGCTTTAATTACACCCCACACACAGTCTACAAATATTAATTTTTCTGTATCTGTATATTCAGAGTCACTCCATTCTAGTATTTTTTCTAAAGCTTTATTTGATTCTATCGTATGAGATTTTATTATTTCACAGACCTCTTCTTTTTCTATTTCTGAAAAAGCTTTTAGATATAATTTATAAAAATCTTTTCCTGTTTCTAAAACATCACATACATTATCTACTAACAATTCTAAATTATCTTGAAACTGATTATTTGGTTCTATATTTTGAAATGTTTTTTCCAAAAAACTATTTAAAAAATACTTCACTATTGCTACAAATATTGCATCTTTATTTTTAAAGTATCTATATAAGGTTCCTTCAGCTATATTTGCTTTTTTAGCTATTTCTAAAGTCTTCATTCCTTGATAATTTTTAGCTCGTAGAAGTTCAACTGCTGCTAAAACTATTAATTCTTTTTTATCTTGTTTTTTATTATTCGGCATACAACCTCCCTGTAGAATAAAATAGAGCTGAAAAAGCACTATTTCTAGTTTATTTAATTTTGTCCATCCATAATGAGTGTTCACTCATTTACATTTTATAATAAAATTTTTTTGTAGATATGTCAAGAACGAAACTTGATTTCACATACAAATTGATAATAATCTATACACAAGATTAAACTTTGACACTCTTTTTTTT
>JAUXGP010000164.1 GCA_030621995.1 Psychrilyobacter sp. | reverse complement strand
CTCCTCCTGGGAAAGGTCCTTTAATCTTAAATTACATTTTACAATATTGGTAAGATAAAATTCCTCAGGTGGCAGATCGACTAATTCATACAGATTTTTAAAAAATGCACCGCTGCTATTAGGAGCTACCCTCAGGTTTTCATCCTCAAAGAGACTGGGATCATCCCCTATAAATAAAAGGTTAGAATTTCTATTCCCTCCTCCCAACAATACTTTACTGTCTTTTTCACTTTTCTTAAAAATCTTACAGGTATTTATCTCAAAATTGAGTTCTTCCCACAAATTGTTAATTTTCATATTTTCCTCCTACCTTTTCTGTTGCCACCAATTCACATTATTATTTTGAAACCGCTAATGTCGCTAACAAAACCTGATCAAAGTCAAAACACCTGACACAGATTTCACAGATTTTTTTCTTTCACTTTAGCTTCAGTTTCTTTAATTTTACATTTAGGAAATTCTTTTTAAGTACAAGAATTTCCTAATAATCGTAACCTCGTGAAACTATACAAAGGAAGAGTTGATTTTTAATCTGTATTAATTTGTATAATACATGACTAGTTCTTTACTACTTTTAATGCCTCTCTGATAAATCCTTTTTTCTCCGACAATAATATTTTAGCCTCTCCTGCTGCTAAACCTCCTAAGATCATAAGGATGGCGGTTTTACAATGTCCCCCTGTCTCTTTTAAAGCATAACTGGCTTCTTCCCTCCTGCAGTCAGTGGCTTCCATGACTATCTTTTTCTGTCTTTCCACTAATTTTTCATTGGTAGCTTCTACATCTACCATAAGATTTTCGTATACCTTCCCGATCTTTATCATAGATCCAGTGGTCAGCATATTTAATACTAATTTTTGTGCCGTTCCAGCCTTTAATCTCGACGACCCTGTCACTACTTCTCCTCCTACAACCGGAGAAATAGGAATCTCCACCGCTTCAGCCAAAATACTCTCAGGATTACAGCTCAGGCTGACCGTTGTAGCACCTAAAGTTTTAGCATATTCTATTCCGCCCATGACATACGGCGTCCTTCCACTTGCCGCTATCCCTACCAATATATCTTTGGAGTTAAAATCTATATTTTTAAGATCTTCTACACACAGCTCTCTGTTGTCTTCTGCGTTCTCCACTGCTTTTAAGATGGCTTTTCCCCCTCCGGCAATAAGTCCCACTACTAATTCCGACGGTGTTCCAAAGGTAGGAGGGCACTCACTTGCATCTAAGATCCCCAGTCTGCCTGAAGTCCCGGCTCCTATGTATATCAATCTGCCGCCGTTTAAAAATGCGTGACTTATCTTATCTATAGCTTCAGCTATTGTACCTAATTCTTTTTCCACTGCCAGGGCAACTTTTTTATCCTCGTCATTCATTACCCTTACCATCTCCATGGTATCCAACAGGTCTATATTCATGGTATTTTTATTCCTGCTTTCAGTTACCATCTGCTTTAAATTTAATTTCATAATTTCCTCCATCTAACTAATATGCTTTCATTTCAGAATAAATTATTCCGGATGTCAACATTAAATTAAAATTTTTATCTAATGAGTGAGTCCATCGTTATAGTTAGTTGAGATTTTTTCCACTCTTACATCTTATCCACTATCTTATCCGCTTTTTTTCTACTGAGTCTTTATTAAAACCAAGAGTTCCAAATCCTAGACATAACAAGACAACTAACAATATTTTTTTCATACCTTCCTCCTTTTTTATTCTTTATGATAGATTATACTATAAAAAATTCTATTTTAAAAATAAAAAGAAATATTTTATTCTAAAACGAATTAAAAAAAGAGGTATACATCTATACCTCTCAACATCAATTAAAATCTATTTTCTACCTTATATAGGTTAACCAGGAATTATATTTAGGATTTTTCCCCTCCACAACCTCAAAAAAAGCTTTCTGTATTTTATCGGTTATTTCTCCCTTACCTCCATTCCCTACCTTTATCCTGTCTACAGTGGCTACAGGAGTTATTTCAGCAGCCGTTCCTGTGAAGAATACCTCGTCTACAGTATACAGCATCTCCCTGGGAATAATCGATTCTATTACCTCATATCCTAAATCACGAGCTATGGTAATTACAGTATCACGGGTTATCCCTATAAGGGTAGACGATCCTGACTGGGGAGTATATATCTTACCATCAGCTACCATGAAGATATTTTCTCCGCTATTAAACTTACCATCTCTTTAGTTCCGACTAGTTTAGCTGAATCTGTATAGATATCCCTTGTCCTTATCCCTTCATTCAATACTTCTTCTACAGCTCTCTCTACGGCTGTCCCTTCTTCTGTTAATCCCATAGAATGTTTGAACATCATAGCTGCTGATAAGATAGCAGCTATAGGATTGGCTATATCCTGCCCTGCTATATCTGGAGCCGACCCATGAATGGGTTCATATAACCCATATTTTTCTCCTATGCTGGCTGAAGGCAGCATCCCGATAGATCCGGTTATCATACTGGCTTCATCGGATAAGATATCTCCAAACATATTCATCGTTAAGATAACATCAAATTGAGTTGGATTTATCAGCAACTGCATAGCAGCATTGTCCACATACATATGGTTCAATTCTACCTCCGGGTAATCTCTGGAAACTTCTATGACAATTTTTCTCCATAATCTAGAACTTTCCAGTACATTGGATTTATCCACACTGGTTATTTTTTTATTTCTTTTCATGGCTGTTTCAAAACCCTTTATGGCTATTCTTCTTATTTCTTTCTCGTTATAAGACAGTACATCATAGGCTGTCCCGTCCTCTTTCACCCCTTTTTCCCCAAAGTAGATACCCCCGGTCAGTTCCCTGACTATACATATATCCAGACCTTCTCCTATTATCTCTGATTTTAACGGTGAAGCTTCTTTTAATGGTTCATATACTATAGCCGGTCTTAAGTTGGTATATAATCCCAATTCTTTTCTGATATTAAGCAGGCCTTTCTCCGGTCTCTCATCTCCATTTAGGTGATCCCATTTAGGTCCTCCTACAGCTCCTAAGATAATTCCGTCACTCTCTTTACACATGTCGATAGTTTTTTGAGGCAGAGGAGTCCCATGATTATCTATGGCTATCCCGCCTATATCTGCATAGTTTATTGTAAATTTGTGCTTATATTTTTCTTCTATTTTTTTTATGATACTTACGGCACCTTCTGCTATCTCCTTCCCTATACCGTCTCCCGGCATAACCACTATTTTATATTCCATTCTATCCTCCTATTCAGCTATAAATCCATTTTGTACAGCATAATTAAATATCCCGCCGGCTCTTATTATTCCTTCGATATCTCCCAGTTCTCCCAAGATATATTCTTTATCTGTAGTTATGTTTTTTAAAATATTTTCTGAAATTTCTACCTCATCTCCGGTTTTAATCTCATCTATCAGCCTGTCTTTGGTCTCATAGGGAATTAAGAATCCTCCATCTACAGAATTTCTATAAAATATCCTTGCATAGGACTGGGCTACTACTGCTTTTATCCCTGCCTTATCCAGAGACAGGGGAGCATGTTCCCTGGATGACCCGCATCCAAAGTTTTTCCCTGAGATTATTATTGTATAATCCGATTCATATCTGTCCCCTTCTATAAATGGTACTTCTATTGACTTGGGATCCATACCAGACATGGCATATTTCCCGTATTGTTTAGCCTCTTCCTCGATATCGGTTCTATACACCAAATGAATGGCCGGGATTATTTGGTCTGTGTCTATATTGTCTCCCACCACATATGCCTTTCCTCTTATCTTATCCATCTATTTCCACCTCTATTTTTTTGATATATTTTCTCGGGTCCGTTATCTTTCCTGTCAATGCCGATGCTGCTGCTGTAAATGGAGAAGCTAAGTATACCTTAGATTCCATAGACCCCATCCTTCCATGAAAATTTCTATTGGTTGTAGATATCACCACTTCATTTCCATGGGTTCTGCCAAAGGTATCTGTGGGTCCTCCTAAACATGCTGCACATGATGGCGGCCCCATCCTGCACCCGGCATTTATAAATATCTCTTTTAATGTTTCTCCGCCTATTTTAATAGTTTCAAAGTTTGCCTCTACATTTCTGGTAGCCGGGACTATAAATGTTTCTATCCTTACTTTTTCTCCCTTTAATATCTTTGCGGCTGCTATGAAATCCGATGTTTTCCCCCCAGTACAAGAACCTATATACGACCTGGTCACATCTATATGGGATAAGTTTTCTGCCGGCTCTACATTTCCGGGGGAATACGGTTTAGCTACCACCGGTACTATTTTAACCGCATCATAGTTGTGGATAGAATAATAATCGGCATCGGCGTCGGATTTATGGATCTTATATTCTGTTACTCCTCTTTCTTTCAGATAGTTTTCAGTTGTCTTATCTGCGGCTATTATCCCGCATTTCCCTCCTGCTTCTATAGCCATATTACAGATTGTCATCCTCTCTTCCATGTTAAAACTCTCTATCCCTTCTCCTGCATATTCCATACACCTGTAAGTT
>JAUXGP010000009.1 GCA_030621995.1 Psychrilyobacter sp. | reverse complement strand
TTTTTTCTTTTTTTTTAAGTATATAATATAAAAACGATATAATCAAATTTATTTATTTTTAGATTTAAAATAAATAATAAGAAAAATTTGACATTATTCATTTTGAGTGGTAATCTTTTCTCAAGAAGCTGTTGTTATTTTGTCAAACGATATTTATAATTATTTTTATGATAACTTTGGAGGGATGAGTTTTATGGCAGTAAAGTATGTTGCAGAGCCATTTAGAATTAAGATGGTTGAACCAATCAAAATGTTAACTAGAGAGGAAAGAATTCAAAAAATCAAAGAAGCCGATTATAATTTATTTAACTTAAAAGGATCTGATGTATATATTGATCTCTTAACTGATTCTGGTACTAATGCAATGAGTCATCATCAATGGGCAGGAGTTATGACAGGAGATGAATCATATGCAGGAGGATCGAGTTACTATAAATTACTTGATGCAGCGACCGATATTTTTAATTATGGTTATATTCAACCTGTTCATCAAGGAAGAGCAGCAGAAAAAGTTCTTTTCCCATTATTATTAACAAAAGGAAAATTTGCTATATCTAATATGTTTTTTGATACCACTCGTGCTCATGTAATATTAGCAGGGGCTCGTCCAATCGATTGTGTTGTGAAAGAAGCCAAGGATCCTTCTTATCGTTGTAAATTTAAAGGAAATATGGATATAGAAAAAATGGAAAAAATAATTCTTGAAAAAGGTCCAGAAAACATCGGGTTAATTGTTATGACTATAACAAATAATTCGGCTGGAGGACAACCAGTTTCTATGAAAAATATGAGAGAAACTGCTGATATTTGTAAAAAATATAATATTACTTTAGATATAGATGCGGCTCGTTATGCTGAAAATGCATACTTTATAAAAAGAGATGAAGAAGGATATCAAAATACTCCTATAAAAGAAATAATCAAAGAAATGTTTAGTTATGGAGATATGTTTACAATGTCAGCCAAAAAAGATACTATTGTAAATATGGGTGGTCTTTTAGGTGTAAAAGATAAAAATGACCCTATTATTCTTAATATTAAAGCTAATTGTATTTCAATGGAAGGATTTTTTACTTATGGTGGTTTATCCGGAAGAGATTTAGAATCTTTAGCTATTGGTCTTTATGAAGGAATAGATGAAAATTATTTGAAATATAGAAGTGGACAAATGGAATATTTAGCATCAAAATTAGATGATGAAAAAATAGCTTATCAAGCTCCAATAGGAGGACATGGATTATTTGTAGATGCAAAAAATATGTTCTCACAAATACCTTATAATGAATATCCTGGACAAGTTTTAGCTGTTGAGTTATATATTGAAGCAGGAATAAGAACTTGTGATATAGGTTCTTATATGTTAGGAAATGATCCAGATACTAATGAACAATTAGAGGCTGATTTTGAATTTACTCGTTTAGCAATTCCAAGAAGAGTGTATACTCAATCTCATTTCGATATAATGGCTGAAGCAATAGTGGCTATAAGTGAAAGAGCTCATGAGATTAAGCGTGGATATAAAATAACATGGGAACCGCCTATTTTACGTCATTTCCAAGCTTCACTTGCTCCAATTGAAAGTAACTCTTAATTCAATATACTATCTAAATAAATAAAAATTAAAAGGCTTAAATTCTAGATACTACGGAATTTAAGCCTTTTTCATTTTTTCACTCCTCTATTTAAATCATGTTATATTTAGCATACTAAATATGGTTCTGTTGCAACAATTTTATATGATATAATCTTCTTAAAATAGGAGGTGTATTATGAAATCTAAATACTTTAAGCATAAGCAATTTGAGGGTGATTTTATACTACTTTGTGTTAGATGGTATCTCAAATATACGCTTAGCTCTAGGGACTTAAAAGATATTATGTTAGAAAGAGGATATAAGGTCTGTCATTCTAGTATTATTCGTTGGGTTCATGAATATTCCCCTCTTATCGCACAAAAGATAAAAAAGCATTTAAAAATAACTAATGACTCCTGGAGAGTTGATGAAACATATATCAAAGTCAAAGGAAAATGGAAGTATCTATATAGAGCTGTCGATTCTAATGGTGAAACTATTGACTTCCTTTTAACAGCTAAAAGAGATAAGAAAGCTGCTAAGAGATTCTTTAACAAAGTTCTTAAATCAAGTAGCAGCGTTATCCCTAGAACTATTACCATTGATAAAAGTGGTGTTAATTTATCGGCAATCAAAGAGATTAAAAGAGAAAACTTTGATATTCTTAAGGAATTAGAAATTCGCCAGAATAAATATCTCAATAATAATAGTAGAGCAAGATCATCGCTTTATTAAAAAGAAAGTAAAATCCATCTTAGGATTTAAAAACTTCAATTCTCCCAAGCACATTATATCTGGAATAGAAACTATGAATATATTAAGAAAACAACAAGTCGGTGGATTAAACCGAAATGCTGTTTTTGAATGTAGATTTATAAATAACTTATTTGGGATTAATGCTTAGGAATAGATTAAATCAAGAAATCTTAGGGTTAGAATAATTGTTGCAACAGAACCAAAAAAAGAGGTTTCCCCCTTTTTTTTAATTGTTTAACATCTTTTCAATATTATTTAATGAAGATAATGCTTCTTCACATTTTCTGGCTCCTTCTTCCCAAAATGCTCTATATTCACTGCTACATTTAGAAAGTTCGATATGATCGCTTAAATTTGTTTCGATTACCGTTCTTTGATTTGAGATTAGATTTAAATTGACCATTCCTGTCATTCCTGTTCCTTCTAAATAAATTTCATTATTTTCTGCTAAATGAGCCTTTAATACATAAGAAAGATAAATTTCATCTCCTTTGGTTGAAATACCATTAAAAAAAAATGATTTATCAACAATTACTGTTTTTTTTATTTCTAACATAATTTCACCCCTTTCTCATTTTAAAGTACATGCCTATTATTATTTAATCCTTTTTTTAATGTTTTCTTTCAAGGGAACCTTTAGACTCTGCCAAATTTCTTACAAACAATCTATACAATCAGCTGCTGTTGTACCTAAAATAGTAATAATACCTGGTATATTATCCGGGTCTCCACAAGCAGATACGGCTGCTGCTAATAGTGCAGCACATCTTAATTTTTTACCCCAACTGCAGTTTTTTGTTTCTTCTCCCAAAGAATAAATAGGTTTCTCTAAAGCTTCTTTAAATTTATCTATTGTAACTTGGTCACCAGTATATACAATTATTTTGCCGCTTTTTAAAAGTTCAGCTCTTTCAAAAATTGCAGATATTTCTTCATTACTAATAAATGCTTCTGACATTAAAATCCCTCCTTCTTATTTTTATAATGATCATATTATTAAAAAGTTACCCTTAAATATAATTTACCTGATTAAATAATAAACTCCTCTATAAAAATAAAAAAATTCAAATGAAAGTTTCTAAATAGTCTAGATTCTCATGAATAAACACTTTTAAACTATTATACACTGGCCTTTTTTATTGTATCTATTTAAGATGGATTATATTACTTCAGGCAAAGATTAGTATATTTACTTGACAACCTTAAATTTATAATGAAATATATATTATAAGTATATTTCAAAATCAAAAAAATATAGTGGCAAAAATACCAAAAGTAAGCTATAAAATCTAAAATACAGGTAAATAAACTCTGTAATAAGGGGGAATAACATGAAAGTCAATTTTGAAAAAAGAGAAGGTGTTGATATTGTAAATCTTATTGGAAGACTTGATGGAAATACTGCACCTTCGGTAAAAGATGAAATTATAGAGGAATTAAATGAAAATACCAGTCTGATTATTGATATGAAAGATTGCGAATATGTGTCAAGTGCAGGTTTAAGAGTTTTGATGATAATAGCAAAAACCTTAAAATCAAAGGGTGGAACTGGAGTGCTTGTAGAAATGAGCGAAGAAGTAGGCGATGTGATGGAAATGACAGGTTTTGGCAATATTTTCAGGTCTTTTAAAACTATAGATGAGGCTTTTGAGTTCTTACAAAGGGGAGTGTAAAAATGTTAAGAATAGATGTATTCCCAACTCACCAACAAAATGGAATAAAGTTTAGAAGAGGTAAAGCTTTACCTTTTGGAGCAACCATTGTTCCAGAAGGAGTTAATTTTTCCATATTTTCAAGATATGCAGCCAGCTATGAATTGCTTTTATTTAAGAAAAAAGAAAGAGAACCCTTTGCAGTAATACCCTTTCCTGAAGAATTTAGAATTGGAAATGTATTTGCAATGACTGTTTTTGATCTTGATTTTGAAAATATTGAGTATGGATACAGGGTGGATGGACCGTATAATCCTATAGAGGGGCATTTGTACAACAAAGAAAAAATATTGATGGATCCGTATGCAAAAGCTGCCGGCGGAAGAGAAATCTGGGGTATAAAACCAGATTGGATTGATCCTTTTCAACATAGATCTAGAATATTTTTTGATGATTTTGAATGGGAGGGAGAAAAGCCCCTTGAACTGGATATGAAAGACCTGATTATTTATGAATTACATGTGAGAAGCTATACAAAAGATCAAACTTCAAAGGTAAAGTACCCTGGAACTTATGCTGCCATTATCGAAAAAATACCTTATTTGAAAGAACTGGGAATCAATTGTATAGAACTTCTTCCTGTATTTGAATTTGATGAATTTGAAAATTCAAGGATTTCAAAGGAAAATGGCAAAGAGTTAATGAATTACTGGGGTTATAGTACCGTAGGGTTTTTTGCACCAAAAGCCGGTTATGCTGCAACAGGTAAATTTGGAATGGAAGTTGATGAATTAAAAAATCTCGTAAAAGAATTACATAAAAATGGTATTGAAATAATTCTGGATGTTGTCTTTAATCATACAGCTGAAGGAAATGAAAACGGCCCTTATATTTCTTTTAAAGGACATGACAATAAAACCTATTACTTGTTGACTCCGGAAGGGGACTACTATAATTTTAGCGGATGTGGAAATACACTAAATTGTAATAATCCTATAGTTAGAAATATGATACTGGATTGTTTGAGATATTGGGCATCTGAATATCATATCGATGGATTTAGATTTGACCTTGCTTCTATTCTTTCAAGGGATCAAAACGGAGCACCAATGGCAAATCCTCCATTACTTGAAACACTGGCATTTGATCCAATTTTAGGAAAGTGTAAACTTATTGCAGAAGCATGGGATGCCGGTGGTCTGTACCAGGTTGGTTCATTTCCTGCTTGGGGAAGGTGGGCAGAGTGGAATGGAAAGTTTAGAGATGATATCAGAAAATTCTTAAAGGGAGATAAGCAGGTAGTTAGAGAAGTAATTGAAAGGATCCAGGGATCACCTGATCTTTATGGGTGGGAAGATAGGGGAACCACTGCTTCTATAAATTTTATTACTTGTCACGATGGTTTTACTATGATGGATCTTGTTTCATACAATGAAAAACATAATATTGCAAATGGAGAAGGCAATCGAGACGGCGGAGATGACAATGAAAGTTGGAATTGCGGGTGGGAAGGTCCCGCAGATGATCCTGAGATTAATTTTTTGAGGAATAAACAAATAAAGAATGCAATAACATTATTACTTGTTAGTCGTGGGATTCCAATGATACTTTCAGGAGATGAATTTGGAAATACCCAGTTTGGAAATAATAATGCTTACTGTCAGGACAATGAGATTTCATGGCTAAATTGGGATCTATTAAAGGAAAATAATGATCTTTTTTCATATTTTAAAAACATGATAGCCTTTAGAAAAGCACACCCGGTTTTAAGGGTCACCAGATTTGACACTTGTCATACTGATACAGGGTATCCTGAGATTTCATGGCATGGAACCAAAGCGTGGGATTTAAATTATGATTTTTTATCCCATACAATGGCAGTGATGTTTTGTGGATCTGCTGATAAGTATGGAACCGAAGATGATGAATTTATTTATATGGCTATGAATTCACATTGGGAAATGCATGTATTTGAACTTCCAGTGCTACCCAAAGAGAAATCTTGGCATGTAGCTGTCAACACAGATATGCCTGGTGGAGAGGACTTCTGGCCTCAAGGAAAGGAGGTAAAAGTAAAAAATCAAAATGAAATCTTGATAGGGTCTAGATCCGTAATTGTCTTAATTTCAAAAAAAAATAATAATTAATTGAGAAAGATAGATAGGATTGAAAAATTAGAATTCACTTTTGAAAAAAAAATGGAGTAGTCAAACTTTTTTAGGATCCTTTAAAAGTTACGAATGCTCTTGGATTTATGAAAGGGCTGAAAATTTTATTGGTAAACCTGTGGAAGATATTGTATTTATTCTAAAAACTATGGTGATGAATATGTCAAAAAAAAAATTCAAGGTAGTCATGGATAACCTCGAAGAGATGATACAGTTTATTCTTTTAGAAACTAAGACAATAGTTGATAATGGAAAAATAGATTATCAACTCAGATTAGTTAGTGAAGAAGCATTGATAAACATTATAAATTATGCATATGATAAAGAAAGTGGAGAACTCAAAATTGATTGTGAAACCGTAAACAATGATACGATTTTTATAGAAATAAGTGATACAGGAACTGCCTTTGATCCCCTGCAAAAAGAGGATCCTGATATTACACTGCCGATAGAGAAAAGAAGGATTGGAGGACTTGGAATCTTCATAATCAAAAATATTATGGATACAGTTGATTATAAAAGGGAAGATGGAAAAAATATACTTACTTTGACAAAAAAGTTGCTTTAAATTATTCATTTTATCGGTATACTTTTTATAATTATTGAATTCCAGAGCTTTTATAACCACAGATTCCCCTCAGTGACTGTCTTTCAAAAGCCTAAAAGATAATCTTCTTATTGATGATAGTATGGATATTGGAGTTGGTTAAAATGCCTATAAATAAAAAAGCGATAAAAACAAAGATACTGTCATTATTATTGGGAATGACCTCTATTTCCCTGCTTATATTTTTATTGATTTCCAGTATAAATATAAGGCTAAAAGCAAAGGCTTCTTTGGAGTCAAGTAAGGAATTATGGGAGGTATCTATTTCAAAGAGTAGAGAAATGCTCAGATCAGATACTGAAGGGTATATGCGTGCACTTGTGAAATCTCAGGCTGATTATTCCGATACTTTGTTTAACAAAGTGGAATCTGGTGTTAATGTTATGAGTGAGTATGCAAAAGTTATTTTTTCTGATCCAACTATGTTTAAACATGTAGATACATATTATAGAGAGGTGGAGCCTGAGAATCCTGAGAATGTTTCAGTTGTAACCTTACCCCCGGGTATCTCTAGAAATATTATGAAGGAGCAGATAGATCTTTTGAGTAATATGGATTATTTTTTTAGACCGATCTATTCAAATAATGATAACTTATTGTCGGTATACATAGGGACAAAGGATGGAATATATAAAGGATTTCCCTGGCGATCTACATTAGTAAAGGATTATGATCCAAGAAAGAGAGGGTGGTATAAGGAAGCACTCAAGACAAAAGACCTTGGGTGGACAACTCCATATATAGACGCAACGCCTTTTCCTGACCGTTATCATGATATGAGTAAAAAAATAATTGTGACCTGTTACAAGGCAGTATATGATAACAAGGAAAACTTCGTAGGTGTTGTTGCTTCCGATATAACGGTTAGATCATTATTAAAAATGATAAATACTCAAGTAGAGGATATAGGGACTGCGTATATAATTGACAAGAAAGGAAAGGTAATTGCATATTCGGGCAAAGAAATTCAGTTTATTTATGAGAACAGTTATAATTTATTAGAAACTGAAAACAAAGATTACAGAAGGGTCATTGAAAAAATGATTTCTGGAGTAACAGGTTTTGATAGATACTATGATGATAGTGGTAAGGAAAAGGTGTTAGCTTATAAGCCGATTCTCAGTACCGGATGGAGTCTTGTAGTTGAGATTCCAGCTGACAAAATAACCGCAAGTGCAGACATGGTAGAAAATACCTTTAAAGAAATTCATGAACGCACGGAGACCGACATTGATAGAGCAGTGGATAGTGCCCAGAGAAATATGATAATTGCATATATATTAATATTAATAATAATAATATTTGTTGGAATAAAAATGTCCAATAAACTTTCAAACCCGATTATCGAACTAACAAATTATGTGGAACTTGTAGGGAGAGGTGATCTGGATCAAAATATCGAAATTAATACAGGTGATGAGATACAGCTTCTTTCTGAGTCATTTAATAAAATGACAAAGGATCTAAAACTATATATACATGAATTAAAGGAGACAACTGCAGCTAAGGAAAAAATTGAAAATGAACTTGAGATTGCAAAAAGAATACAAGTAAGTATGCTTCCAAGAATTTTTCCACCATTCCCTAATAGAAAAGAGTTTGATATTTTTGCCAGTATGGAAGCTGCAAAAGAAGTTGGGGGGGACTATTATGATTTCTTCTTGATTGATGAAAATAGACTTTGTTTTCTTATTGCTGATGTATCCGGCAAAGGGGTACCTGCTTCATTATTTATGGTTATCGCCAAAACCTTAATGAAAAATGAAGCCTTAAGAGGAATTCCTGCCGAGGAGGTTCTATTTAATGTAAATAATATGCTTGTGGAAGATAATGATGAATGCTTATTTGTTACAGTATTTATTTGTATATTAGATGTGGCAACAGGGGAAGTTGAGTATTCAAATGGAGGTCATAATCCGCCATTAATCTGTAGAAAAGATGACGATGAATATGAATATTTATTTTTGGAAAAGAACTTTGTTATTGGAGGGATCCCTGGATTTAAGTTCAAGGGAGAAAATTTAAAACTTAAAAATGGAGATATTCTATATCTCTATACAGACGGTGTGACAGAAGCAATGGACAAGGATAATAAACAATATTCGGAAGCAAGACTCAAAAAAGTACTGTCGGAAATAAAAAAAGATAAAAGAGGTGTATATAATATTGAAAAAGTAATTAAAGAAGATATTAAAGAATTTGTTAATGGAGCAGAACAATCCGATGATATTACAATGATTGTACTAAAATATAATGGAAACACAGAATTTTATAATAATTAGGGGGGGAACCCGGGAAATTAATTTGCATTAATATAAAAATCATGATATACTCATTTTGTCGTACTAACCGGGGAGCCAGCGGTGCCTTGTAATCTACAATCCGCTTTAGTAGAGGTGATGTCGGCCTGAGGATCAGTCTGTCATAGCAGGTCCTGTTAGAAAATGTTGAGAAGAAAGTCCTATACGGCGAAATGCCAGTGAACTGTGTCAGATTCGGAAGGAAGCAGCACTAAGTTGGTTATTTTGGGTGTTATGGGGTAGCTTTGTTTGAGTTTTTTAGTAGGGTGCCGTGTGGTTGGGGTGTTTTCGAAGGTCGGTGTACGGCCCTTTTTTTTTACAAAAAAATTATGAAGTCTTTATTTTCGTGATATAAATTTATTATTTTTAATATAAAAACGCCAGAGTTTTTCCTTGTATTCTTTTGCGTATTCTATTCCGATTCTTTTGCACTCTATTATGAATTTTGGTTCATAGCCATCATCTTCTATCCATAAATTTTCTTGAGTCGTCAAGTCACATGCATCGTCGTCTATGCTTATATTAAATGCCTGGCATAATTTTCCCGGTCCGTTTAAAAGCTCACGGTCCGTTTTAGCCCTTCTGTTTTCGTACATGAATTCTATACCATCTAATGGTTCTAAGGCTCTGATTAAAACGGCATGTGGAATACCTTTAAGGTTTGCAACGACGTTAAAACAGCCGTAGATACCGTATATCAGGTAAACGTAGGAATGTCCCCCTTCCATAAACATGGTTTTTGTTCGTTTTGTTAATCTGTTGTTATATGCATGGGAGGCTCTGTCTTCAGGAGCAAGGTATGCTTCTGTTTCTATAATCCTTCCCCTCATGATATTTTTTCCTGTCTTTCTAACGAGCACCTTTCCCAGAAGATCCCTTGCCACTGAATGACCATCCCGGGTATAGAAATCTTTATTTAAAATCATAATGTTTTTCAATTTATTCACTCCTTTTTATTTTTTTACTTACTGCATAAAATTTTCTTTCCTGTATTTTTTTATTTTAATCTGTTTTGCTTATTTAAATAAAAGGATTTTTTTATTTTTTTTGAAATACCTATTAATTGATGTTGGTTTGATTATATATCATAATATAAATAATAATCTTAAAGGGGGCTGAAATAATGCAAAGAGAAAAAAATAAAAATCCAAAAGATTCAAAAATATATCTTATAGGGAGCGGTATAGCATCGTTAGCAAGTGCAGTTTATTTAATAAAAGATGCCGAGGTATCCGGGCAAAATATTCATATATTGGAGCAGGATAATATTTTAGGAGGCGCCCTTGATGGTGCCGGAGATCCAGAAAAAGGGTTTATCGTTCGTGGCGGAAGGATGCACGAGGAGCATTTTGAATGCTATTGGGATCTTTTATCTAATATACCATCCTATGATGATCCAAATATTTCTGTCAAAGATGAAACCTTTGAATTCAGTTCTAAATTTATTTCGAATGCAAAAGCTCGTTTACTTAAAAATGGAGAAAAAATGGATCTCACATCGTTTGGACTTTCATTAAAAGAAAAGGTTGCTTTATTAAAATTGACACTTACACCTGAAAAGTTAATAGACAACAAACGAATTGAAGACTGGTTTGAAGAAGAATTTTTTGAAACAAATTACTGGAAACTCTGGACAACGATGTTTGCATTTCAAAAATGGAGTAGTTTAGCAGAGATGAGACGTTATATGAGGCGTTTTATACATCTGATAGATGGACTGCCTAGACTTGGAGGCATTATGCGTACTAAATACAATCAATATCAATCGGATGTTATACCGCTTAAGCGATATCTTCAAGAAAAAGGAGTACAGTTTGAGATGGGAAAACAGGTTGTAGATATCGACTTTAATTTTTCTGCTGACAAAAAAATAGCTGAGGTTTTACATGTTTTTGATAAAGACGGAAAAAAAGATGAAATTATCTTGTTGGAAAATGATTATGTATTTATAACCAATGGTTCTATCACAGAAAGCACAGATAATGGTTCTTGGACAAAACCTCCAGTTTTAAAAGGTAAATCAACTTCAGGGTCGTGGATGCTCTGGGAAAAAATAGCAAAAAAAGATAAAGAATTCGGCAATCCGGGAGTTTTTAGTGATAATATAGATTTACAGAAATGGTATTCGTTTACTGCCACACTGAAGGACAGAACATTTCATGATTATATGGAAAAATTTTCCGGGAATATAGACGGAACCGGCGGTTTGGTAACTATGACAGATTCTAATTGGCTGATGTCGATTGTAATTGCCCGTCAGCCGCATTTTTCAGATCAACCAAAAGACGTAAAGATTTTCTGGGGATATGGTTTGTACCCTGACAAAGAGGGGAATTATATAAAGAAAAAAATGTCTGAATGTAACGGTGAAGAGATACTTGAAGAACTGTGGTATCATCTCAAAATCCAAGACTTAATGAAACCCATTGTAGAATCAGGAACAGTTAATTGTATTCCGGTAGCCATGCCGTTTATCGACAGTTTATTTATGCCGCGTGCAAAGGGGGATCGTCCTGAGGTCTTGCCGGAAGGAGCAACAAACTTTGCTTTTCTTGGGCAGTTTGCCGAACTGCCCAAAGATTGTGTCTTTACAGTTGAATACTCTGTACGATGTGCTCAAACGGCAGTTTATGGGCTCTTTGAAACCGAAAAGGAAGTCTTGCCGGTTTATGATTCAATTAATAAACCTCAGGTGCTGATAAAAGCTATGAAAGCAATCAGCAAATAGAGAAAACTATAAAAAATGATTTAAAAAAATTCTATTTTAGATATTAAAAAGTCAATGGGAATCCATTGGCTTTTTAATATAAATTGGAGTAAATTTAAAATTTGTATTATAATAGATTAAATAAAAACAACTCTTATGGAGGGGAAGATGTATAGGATATTAAAAGGGAAGACCCTGGAAAAATTTATAGAAAGATTAAAAGAACTGAATCCTAATATTTTAATAGATTCGGATGATATAGTATTTATAATCTTATCTGAAGAAAAAATTATAGGATATTCTGTATTGGGGAAGGATAAAATTTTAAAGGATATATTCATAGAGGAGGACCGAAGATATAGTTCCTTGGGGACTAAATTAATAGAATTTATTAAAAACTATCTCTCTGTTAAGGGGATAGATGAGATCTACTTGGATAAGTACTTGGAAAATACCATATTTTTTAAAAAAGTGGGATTCAAAGAATGGTCTGGAAACCTATATAAGGTAGACGGGCTTACAGCCAGGGAAAAAAGAAAAAAAGACGGGATAAGAAGTACCCTTATATCTATTGTAATTAATATGATTTTAGCAGGGATAAAGATATTTTTTGGAATAGTTGGAAAAAGTAAAGCCCTGGTAGCTGACGGGTTTCATTCAGTTTCAGATATAGTGGGATCCATCGTAGTCTTAGTAGGAGTATATCTGGGGAATAAACCGGCAGATGAGGAACACCCCTATGGACACGGAAAATTAGAGAGTATAGCAGGAAATATAATCGGTGTAATACTGGTGATCACTGCATATAGTTTGATTGTGGAAAATATAGGAGATTATTTTAGGGAAACTATACGCCTGATTCCAGAGAAGATAACCTTGGTTATCGTACTCATCTCAATAGTTGTTAAATATATATTATACAGGTATAAATATAATGTGGGGATGAGGATAAAAAATGATGCTGTTTTAGCTGATGCCAGGGAGCATAAGAGTGATGTATTGTCTTCTGTAGGAGTCTTGGTGGGGATACTGTTATCGATCTATGTAGATCCGATATTTGACCTCTTACTCAGTATAGTGGTAGGGCTGATTATTGGTAAGGAGGGGTTGCATATAATTTTTCAGACTTCTAATAATTTAATGGATATGCAGGATAGAAAATTAATAGAAGAGGTAGATAAATATGTGAGTTCATTTGGATATATAGAAAATGCCCACGATATAAGGATGAAAACATCGGGAAATATGATCTATCTCTCCCTGCACATCAGGTTAGACGGAAAGATGACCATCCATGAGGGGCATGAACTATCCGATGATATAAAATACTCCATCTTAAATAAATTTGAGGATGTAGGAGATGTAACAATCCATATGGACTGTACCATATAAATTTTTAATTGAATTGAACTGATTTTAAGGTCTGTTTTACGATAAATTGAAATAGAAAAAGAGATATGATATAATTTAGAAAGAATGTAAAAAAGAGTGTAGGTGGGAAATATGAGTATATTAAACGGATTGAACAGTGAACAGAGAAAAGCAGCAGAAAAAATAGATGGAGCGCTGCTGATCTTAGCAGGAGCAGGAAGTGGAAAGACAAGAACAGTTACGTATAGGATAGCCCATATGGTGTTGGAAAAAGGAATCAGCCCGTATAAGATCTTGGCTGTAACATTTACAAATAAGGCAGCCAAAGAGATGAGAGAAAGGGTAGGAAATTTAATAGGCTTAGAAGCTAAAAAAGTTATGGTATCTACATTCCATTCATTTGGAGTGAGATTGCTACGGGTATATGCTACAAAATTAGGTTATGATGCCAATTTTAATATCTATGATGCCGATGATCAGAAAAAATTAGTAGGCAGGTTGATGAAGGAATTGGTGGTAACAAATAAGCAGCTGACTCCGGCATCTGTAGTATCTAAAATATCTAAATATAAGGAAGACGGCGATGAGCCGGCAGATGTAGCTAAGGAAGTTTATAATGCTGATACAAGAGTCGTGGCAGCGGTATATGAAAAATATGCCGAGGAGCTTATAAAAAATAATGCTATGGACTTTGCTGATCTACTCCTAAATACCAATAAACTATTGGATGATGCAGAAGTTTTGGAGAAAATACAGAGCAGATATGAATATGTAATGGTAGACGAATATCAAGATACCAACAATATCCAATATCAGATAATAACTAAGATAGCTAAAAAGCATAAAAATATATGTGTTGTCGGTGATGAAGACCAGAGTATATATGGATTTAGAGGAGCAAATATAAGAAATATCCTGGATTTCGAGAAGGAATATAAGGATGCCATGGTAGTAAAATTGGAGCAAAATTATAGATCAACTCAAAATATATTAGGAGCTGCAAATAGTATTATTAAATTAAATACAACTTCCAGAGGTAAAAACCTTTGGACTGAGAAAGAAAAAGGACACTTAATTGAGATATTTTCTGCATCAGATGGAAGAGCAGAGGCGGATTATATACTGCAGGAGATCATAAAGGGCAAAAATAATGGCAGGTCGTATAAAGATTATACTGTTTTATATAGAACCAATGCACAATCAAGGGTATTTGAGGAAGCTTTTTTAAGACATAGGATCAGCTATAAGATATTTGGCGGGATGCAGTTTTATCAAAGGGTGGAAGTAAAGGATATCCTCTCCTATATGAGGGTAATAAATAATCCCAAAGATACCGTTAGTTTATTTAGAATAATCAATGTTCCTAAAAGAAAAATAGGACCTGCAACAATTGATAAATTGAGAGAATTTGCAGATAGTGAAGAGATAACTTTTTTTGAAGCTATGGGTCGTATAGAAGAAATAAAATTAGGGCCTGCATTACGTGTGACCATATATAGATTATATGAGATGTTAAAAAAAATAATGGAGGAAAGTCAATTCCTTACAGCCTCAGAGATATATGATATGATCTTAGAGGGAAGTAACTATATGAACTATTTATCTACCTACGATGAAAAATTTGAAGCCAGGATGGATAACGTAAGAGAACTCCGAACTTCTATACAGGAGATGGAAGACTCGGAGCAGTATGAAGGGTTTATAAGTGTAGGAGAGTTTTTAGAACAGACGGCACTGGTAGCAGCTACAGATGATCTTGAAGAAGATACAGATTATGTAAAACTCATGACGATCCATAACTCCAAGGGCTTGGAATTTCCAATAGTTTTCTTAGTAGGGATGGAAGACGAGCTGTTTCCAAGTGCTAAAGCTGACTTTTCCGACGATGATTTAGAGGAGGAGAGAAGGCTGTGCTATGTGGCCATAACTCGTGCTGAGGAAAAACTCCATATCTCCCATGCATCTGAAAGGATGGTTTATGGAAGGATTTCCTATATGAGGGAGCCGTCCAGATTCTTAAAGGAGATAGATGATACATATATCGATTATGTAAATAAAGCAAAGATTGCTCCTAAAAAGAAGGAAAGTAAATTAGGAGGATTAAACTTAATTACAAAGGCAGACTTTAAGGTAGACGACAAATCACCATTTAAAATTGGTGAGAGGGTAATTCATAAGAAGTTTGGTACAGGAATTATAAAAGATGTAGAAGCAGGGAAAAGACTTGTAATTAGATTTAGAGATGGAGATAAAAAATTGCCACTCGTTCTAGCTGAAAAGTTTTTAGTGAAAGAATAAGAAGATGCAATTAGGGAGAGAAAAAAATGAAAAGAAAAACCATTGCAAAAGAGATAACCTATGAGGGAATAGGTCTTCATAAGGGTGAAACAATAAAGATAAAACTAATACCGGTTACAGAAAAAACAGGGATTATATTTAAAAGGGTAGATCTAAAAGAGGGAGAGAATGAGGTGGTAATGAACCTGGAAAACACCTTTGATCTGACTCGTGGAACTAATTTAAAAAATAAATATGATGCAAAGATTCATACCATAGAACACTTTCTATCTGCACTGTCTATATTTGAAATAACAGATCTGATGGTAGAGATAGACGGGAATGAACTGCCCATCGGAGATGGAAGTGCCAGAATGTTTGGTGAAC
>JAUXGP010000301.1 GCA_030621995.1 Psychrilyobacter sp. | reverse complement strand
TTATTAATATTTTATTTCCATTATTTTTTATAATTTTAATAGGCTGGTATGCTGGGAAAAAAGGGATAGTCAAAGAGGAACATTCAAAATCATTGGTTAATTTTATAATATTATTAGCTACCCCAGCCCTTCTATTTAATATGACTACCAGTCACCTCATAGAATCCTTTCTTAATTTCAATATAGTTATCGTGATAAGCATAGGCCTTTTATTAACATATATTAAAACATATATTATATATCACTATAAATTTAAAAAACACCCGAAAGAAACTTCTCAAGCATCACTTATATCTGCTTTTCCAAATGCTGCTTTTATGGGAATCCCTATAATTTCATATTTATATGGTGATGAAGGGATAGTTGTAGTCGTTCTTGGAAGTCTCATTGTTTTCCTTCTAATAACTCCTATTACAATGTTTTTAATAGAATACCATGATAATCCAGATCATATTAATTTAAAATCTATAGTATCACAAGTAACTACTTTGGCTAAAACGCCTGTTATCTTTGCACCTATTTCAGGACTTATACTCTCATTTTTTCATGCGCCAATACCAGAATATATAACTTCTAGTTTTAAATTTTTAGGAAATACGGCACCAGCTATTTCATTATTTACCACTGGACTTTTTATGGCTTATACTCGAATATCTATTAATTATGAGGTCGCTCTTCTTATATTTATAAGGAATATTACCTCACCTATAATATTCTATGTTGTAATGATAAAAATGGGCATTACAGGAAACTTATTTAATGAAATTCTTATTGTTTCAGCTATGCCTACTGCTTCTACTGCTCCTATGTTTTCTGCTAAATTTGAAACTTATGAAAAGGAAACTGCTGCTGTTACCATTTTAGGAACAATTCTGTCTGTTTTTACAATTGGAGGATTAATTTTTTTTATAAACTAGTTTAGAAAAAAAGTCGAAATTGAATAAGCCGAGACCTTGAAGAATGATTAAATTAAGTGGCAATCTAAAATACCCCTTTTAAAAGAGACTAATTTTAGAGCTCTGCTATTGATATACAAAAAAGAAAGTTCAAATATATTAAAAATGAGAAATAACAATTAAAGAATCGTTACTCCTCACTTTATAAAAATTTTACATTAATTTTCAGAGTTTACACAAAACTTGCAATAGGCCTAAAAAAAATGAAGGTTTCCCTTCATTTTTGTATATCTATTGTTTAGTTATTTTCTGCTAGCTGGTTAGCCTGCATCAATTCCTTGATCTTTTTATTAAGGTCTCTTCTTTCCTTTGAAAACTCAGCAGTTTTGATGATGAAATCATCGATTCTGTCCTCATAATCACTCTTCATGCTATGAATGATATCCTTTATCTCAGCTGTAGTCATACTATCTTTGATGTATGATGATAAGTTATCTAATAACTCAACTCTCTTTCTGTTGTCTCTTATTTTTTTCTCGACATCGGTTACTTCTCTTTTTATTTTATTTTTTCTTCTCATATTTCTTACGATTTCTAAAGCGTTATCCATATAATTTTGTCCCTCCTATAAATTAATTGATTATTACTACCTCAATAGTATAACATATCATCCGTGAATATTTAAATATATAGAGGATTAAATTGTATTCAGAGGATGGTTATTTTTTATTTGTAATTTTATTTCAAAAAATAAATTAAATTTTGCACAAATTTCAATAATGAACTATAATTCAATGGAGGAGTTGAATAAAAATGGATTGTATAACAAAATTGAGAGAGATGAAAGAAATATTCACCAAGACTGAAAAAAAGATAGCTCAATATATTTTAGAAAATTTAGAAAATATAAAGGGGATGAGAGCTAAGGAATTAGGGGAATTAATCGGGATAAGCCAGCCCAGTATAATTAGGTTTTCAAAAAAATTGGGATATAAGGGATTTCCAGAATTCAAGATAGCTCTAAGTGAGGCAGTGATCAGGAAAAAATCAAAAAAAGCTAAAATAGTCCACGACCAGATTTCATTGGATGATACAAGTTCGGAAGTTGTAAAAAAAGTAGCCTATCAAAATATAGAAGCTATAAAAAATACTACCTCTATTATAGATGTTTTGGATATGGAAGACACTGTAGATGCCATATGTAAAGCCAGAAATATCTATATCTTAGGAGCAGGGTTTTCAGGTTTAGTGGCCAAGAACTTTATGTATAAATTATTGGAGATGAATCTGAGTGTCAGTTATCTAGACGATACCCATGTGCAGCTGACCAGTATGAATAATACCACCTCCAAGGATTTGGTATTTGCCGTATCCCATAGTGGTCAAACATATGAGATAATAAAATCTGTGGAGATAGCCAAAAAAAATGGAGCTAAGATAATTACACTGACCAAGGTAGTCGAAAATCCACTGAGTAAGCTGGCAGATATAGCCATTAAAACTGTAGCTGAAAATGTGAATTTTAGATTGACGGCAATCTCGTCTACGATAACTCAGCTGACTGTGATAGATGCAATATTTATCCTGCTGAGTAAGAAAAATTATGATAAAAATCTAAGGTTGGCGAAGAAAAACACTGAGACAGTAAAAATATTGAAGATAAGAAAATAAAAATCTTTACTATAGCAGATGAAGATTTTGTAACTATAAATATAGAAGACAACGCTGGTGGGA
>JAUXGP010000286.1 GCA_030621995.1 Psychrilyobacter sp. | reverse complement strand
TGAAAAATATAATCTTTTTACCTCTTGAATTTTTAAAGATGCCGTCTTTTTTTAGAATGATTTTAATATAATCATCTATGGTAAGAATATCTCCTATATTTTTTCCCACCAACTCACAAAATAACTCTGCCCTGTGAATAATCTCTTCATCTATGGGTTTATCTATATGGGTAAGATCTACCACACCTATGGTTATAGTAGTATTAGCACAGATAACAGGCTCACTTTCATTCCATCCCTTGAGGGGTTTCATATTGGAACCATCTGCCTCTATAAAGATATAGTCAAAATATTTTGTTAGACCTTCTAAGTCTGCCATAGGCAGACTGGACAGTTTTTCCTTATATTTAGGAGCCACCACATAGAGTCCATTTTTTAGTGGAATAGATACGGTATCTAAAAATTCTATATCATGGTAAAGGTAATCATAATTTAAAGGTATAAATATCTTGGTAGTCGTAGTCATAAGTACACTGTTGTCTGCACTATACTTTTTGGATAAATAGTTTAGGAGGGTGGTCTTTCCCCCTGCTCCTACTATGGACACCACATCTCCTTTTTTCAACTCTAAATCTATCATAAAAACAACCTCTCTTTTTTTGTCACTAATTACACGGATTTTCAAATTTAATTTTCACAGATTTATTTTTGACGCAGACTAAGATCTGACTTTTAAATACTGACAAAATCAAACTTTATTATTTTATTCTGGTCGTAAAGAGTCTTCTTTTTCAGAGTCGTTTTAAGTCAGTGTCTAAATATTTCAAATTATCCGTGTATACTTTAGTATCCGCGTTCTATGTGCAATTCGTGACTAAAATTTTGCATTCATTATCCCCATAAGTACTTTCTCAGGTGTTATAGGTAATTTTCTTATCCTTACCCCTGTTGCATTTGCTACTGCATCTGCAATGGCAGGAGCTGATGTATTGATCACTACTTCTCCTATTGATTTTGCACCAAATGGGCCTGTATGCTCAAAACTAGGCTTAAACTCTACCCTTATATCTCCTACATCACATCTGGACGGGATCTTATACTGCATAAATGTATCCGATATCATCTTACCTTTTTTATCGTATTTTATATCTTCAAATAGTGCCAATCCTATCCCTTGGGCTACTCCTCCCTCTACCTGGATACGAGCCAGGTTTGGATTGATCACTGTACCACAGTCAACTACCGCTGCATAGTCGATCATCTCTACCTTACCGGTTTCCAGGTCTACCTCAACTTCAGCAAATCCTGCTACAAATGGCGGCGGTGAAGTATGTCCTCCCCAGGTACCAGTGGTCATAATTTGATTCTGTCCCTCATATGATACCAGTCTATGTGCTATTTCATCCAATGAGATCTCTTTCCCGTCTTTTAATAACAGTGTTTCTCCGTTAAATTCTATATCTACTGCCGGGATATCCAATATCTTAGAGGCCCCCACTGTTATCTTCTCGACCATAAGGTTAGCTGCTTTTATAATTGCATTTCCCGTAACATAGGTTCCGCTGGATGCATAGGCCCCTGGATCATATGGATTTACATCTGTATCGGTACTATTTACTATTATCTTGGATACAGGCACACATAAGATTTCTGCGGCCATCTGGGCTGCGACAGTGTCACAACCCTGCCCCATATCACTGACTCCTACCATCAGTGTATAGAATCCATCATCATTTAATTTTAATGTTGCAGATGCCGTATCTATACCGTGGATTCCAGATCCCTGCATAGTTACTGCCATCCCTATACCTCTAGCCTTTGTAGGAGATATTTTTTGCATAGGATATTTTTTATCCCATCCAATCATCTCCTTACCACGGGTAATACACTTATCCAGGGTACTGCTGTCCAGCTCGATAGACTTCTCACCTACAAAACTGTTTAGAGTAGGATTTATCTCCCCTGCTTTTACCAAGTTTTTCTCCCGTATTAGACTGGAATCCATATCCAGTTTTTTAGCCAGCTCATTTATTGCTGATTCCAACGCAAACGTTCCCTGAGTGGCACCATACCCCCTAAAGGCTCCTGCTGTACTCATATTGGTATATACCACTTCTCCATAAAATCTACGAGCTTTGGCTCTGTACATAGGCAGTGTTTTTTGTCCTACCACACTAAATACAGTCCATGCATGTTCACCATATGCTCCTGTATTGGATAATCCATGGATATCCACAGCATTTATAATTCCGTCTTTTGTAGCTCCTAATTTTACCGTCAATTTCATCTCATGTCTGGTAGTGGTACAGGTATGAGTTTCCTTTCTGTTATATACCAATTTTGCAGGTTTCCCGGTTACCTTAGTTACAAGGGCAGGATAGATCTCCATTGGAGCAGTTTGTTTACCGCCGAATCCCCCTCCTACACGGGGTTTTATAACTTTTATCTTACTCCTCGGGATATCCAATATCTTAGATATATGTCTCCTCACATGAAATGGTATCTGAGTGGAAGTGATGATATTCATCCTGTCTTGAAAGTCCATATAGGTAACTGCTATATAATTTTCCATCATCCCGTGGATCTGTGCCTGTGTATGATAGCTGTGCTCTATCACTACATCTGAATTTTCCAGCTCCTCTTCTATATCTCCTTCCACAAGCAGATCTTGAGCAGCTATATTTCTCAGATGTTCATTTCCGAAATTAAAGCTTGTGTATGGTTTCTCAGTATGTATTATAGTTTTATGATCTATCGCTTTTTCAAAATCCAATACAGGTTCTAATATTTCATAGTCTACCTTTATTAATTTCATAGCC
>JAUXGP010000113.1 GCA_030621995.1 Psychrilyobacter sp. | reverse complement strand
TTTTTTTATCTATTTTTTTATCTACAAATAAAGTATAATATAAGTCTATACCAATTGTAAAGATTGGGATTTATTGTATTTTATCAGGAGGATTTTTTATGGATGAATTTAGCTGCGGGAGACTGCGGAAAGCTAAAAATTTAACCCTTGCACTGGCTCTTGCCGTTCTGACGGTTTTTACTTACTTTGTTATTGTCGACAAAACAAATATTGTTATCGGGTTAAAAAATATAGTTACATCTCCCTCGACACTCATAACAGATTTCTTAGTTATCGGCGGGTTAGGAGCTACATTTTTAAATGCTTTTAGTTTGTTTATTTTTAACTTTATCCTGGTTAAAAGTTTTAAACTAAAGATCAGCGGATTGGTTCTGGCTGCTTTTTTTACAGTCTTTGGATTCTCATTCTTTGGAAAAAATATATTTAATGTCCTGCCTATCTATCTCGGCGGAATCATGTATGCCAAGTTTGAGCATTTAGATTTTAAAACAGTTTTACCCACAATCATGTTTACCAGTGCATTGGCACCATTTATCAGTGCCATGGCATTTAGTTCAGATACATTTGAGGAGGCCTATCTTTTAGCTATGATCTTAGGAATAATTATAGGATTTATCGCCACTCCGCTGGCCAAAAAAATGATTTCATTTCATGAAGGGTTCAACCTTTATAATTTGGGATTTACCGGGGGACTTTTAGGTGCCGTTATCACCTCCGTCCTCAAGGCTTATGATTTTGATATCGAGCCTCAAAAGCTGATTTCCACTAAATATCACCTGGTGCTGTTGATCACCTGTTCCATGGTATTTTTACTTATGATCTCAGTGGGTTTCTATATCAACAACAACAGTTTTAAAGGTTATAAACAAGTATTAAAATGTGATGGTTTAAAGTCTGATTTTGTAGAAAAATATGGCTACGGGCTTTCATTTATCAATATGGGAATCAATGGATTTATCTCCATCGCCTTCATCCTCCTTGTAGGAGAAACTTTGAGCGGCCCTCTCTTAGCAGGAATTTTAACTATCGTTGGTTTTTCTGCCTTTGGAAAGCACCCTCTAAATATTACACCTATCCTGTTTGGGGTTTGGTTAGCCGGTGCAACCACTGAAGTAGATAAATTCGTTTTAGTTCTTTCAGCTCTATTTGGTACTGCTATGGCTCCAATTTCAGGTGTTTACGGTCCTATTTGGGGTGTCGTTGCAGGATGGCTTCACATGTCAGTGGTTAGAAATATTGGTGTTGTTCATGGCGGGTTAAACCTATATAATAATGGTTTTTCTGCCGGTATAGTTGCAGGTGTTTTATTACCTATCATCCGTACTTTTACAGATAGAAAAAATAAGTTTAAAGATAAATATTTCTTAAAACGTCAAGAACTTTACAAAAATCTATATTTGGAAGAAGATTTAGATTGATCTCTTGTTTTTTCCATATATTTAATCTATACTCATATTAATAACTGAGTTTTTGTGGAACTAATACAAAACCTCAGTCAATAATTTTTTTATAGGGGGAAGTTATGGAACTTATGGAATTTAAAATTGTAGGTATAAAATTAGAAAATAGGAACGAAACTGCTCTTCATGTACAAAACACCCTTACAGAATATGGATGTTATATCAAGGTACGACTGGGTCTTCATAATCTCAATGAACAAGTTTGTTCACAGAATGGTCTAATTTTATTGGAATTAATTGCTGAAAATAATATCATCGATGAATTTTTAGAAAAATTAAACTCTATTCATGGAACAACAGCTAAAAAAATGTTCATATAAAATTTAAATTAAAAAAAGAGGTAGCTATCAAGTAAAAAACTTGACAGCTATCTCTTTTAAGTTAATGTCTTTCCCCTCTTAATATATTTGGTGTGGAGAAGTTTATGAGCACTCTGCCCGCCAGGACCATCTTTTAGAAATTTTTCATATAATTCTATCACTGCCGGGTTTTTATATGATTTTTTTATGGTAGAGTTTTTATCTTCCCCGTAGATTGCCTGTGCTCTGGCCTTTCTTATCTCCTCATTTGTAGGTATAGGCTGGCCTCCTCCCCCCAAACATCCCCCAGGACAGGCCATAAATTCTATAAAATGACACTCACTGAACTTTCCACCGGATTCTATATCTTCCAGTACCTTCTTAGCATTGGCAGTCCCATGGCACACCGCCACTTTCAGAGTAACCCCTTTTAAAAAATTAAAATCATCAAAATATGGTTTTAAAAGCTCCGGAACTTCTCCTACCTTATCTATGGTCAACTCCGCATATTTTATTCTTTCAAACCCGCGTACCACCTTGATCTCCCCTGCATCAAATACCGTTTCTATCTCCCTCCCGGTAACCAATTCATAGATTGTTCGTATGGCAGACTCCATCACTCCGCCTGTAGCTCCGAAAATAACTCCTGAACCACTTACCCCGCCAAAGGGATCATCAAATTCCGATTTTTCTAAGTTAGGCAGATCTAATCCTACCTCCTTGAACATCTTTCCCAGTTCCCTGGTGGTCAATCCATAATCTATATCCCTGTACCCTGAATCACACATCTCTTCTCTGGCTGCTTCAAATTTTTTAGCTGTACACGGCATCAGAGCTACTGTCACCACATCTTTTGGATCGATATTGTTTTTTTCACAATAATAAGTTTTTATAATACTTCCAAACATCTGCTGAGGACTCTTGGCAGTGGACAGATTATCTATATATTTGGGATTGAAATGTTCCAAATATTTTACCCATCCCGGAGAACATGACGTAAACTGCGGCAAAGCTTCATCTCCCCCCTCCGTTAAATTCTTTTTCAACCTCAAAAGAAGTTCTAACCCCTCCTCTATGATGGTCAAGTCAGCACTAAAGCAGGTATCGAATACCCTGTCAAAGCCGCAATATTTCAGCCCTGTATTTATTTCTAAAGTCAGACTCTTCCCGGGAGGTAGTCCAAATAACTCTCCTATTCCTGCCCTGGGAGCTGGAGCCGTTTGAATAACCACATGTTTATTTTTATCTTCCAATGCCTTCCAGACTTCCTCAGTCTGGTCTTTTTCATGGAGGGCACCAGTGGGACAGCGATTTACACATTGCCCGCAATTAATACAAATGACATCCTCCATATTTCTGTCTCCAAAAGTAGAGATATAACACCTGTCTCCACGCTCTTTCACCCCAAAAACTCCTACCTCCTGCAGATCTACACAGCTTCTTACACACCTTCTGCAGAGGATACACTTATCCATATCCCTGACTATAGACATACTGCTGCAATCCACCGATTTTACTGTCTTATTTGGGTGCCCAAAGGGGTACTCTGTGATCCCGTAATCCTCCGCCAGATTTTGCAGCTCGCAATTCCCGTTTCTTATACAGGAATAACATTCTCCCACATGGTTAGCCAGCATGAGATCCAGTATATGTCTTCTGGCTTTTCTAATCTTATGACTGTGTGTTTTCACCTCTATCTCCCTTTCGATGGAATAGGAGCAGGATGCCTGCAGAATTTCCATCCCCACTACTTCTACCAGACAAATTCTGCATATCCCCGCAAGACAAAGATCCTCATGATAACACAGAGTAGGGATTTTTATCCCCAAAGATTTGGCTACCTCCAAAATAGTTGTTCCTTTTTTTACCGTCCGCTCCCTTCCATCTATAATTATATTTATTAATTCTTCTTCACAGGCCTGCTCTTTATTTTCACAGGCCAGCCTTATTTTTTCAGCCTTGCTTGCCCTACATTCACTCATCACTTCCCTCCTTTGGTAACCTTCCTAAGATTTCATCCTTAAAATTTTCTATGATAGATATAAATGCATTCGGGCTGGACTGTCCCAGTCCGCATTTGGAAGAAATTTTTATAGTTTCAGCCAGATCCATCAATTCTTCTAAATATGTTATAGAACACTTTCCTTCTTTTAGGAGTTTCAATCCATTGGATAATTTTCTATTTCCCTCCCGACAGGGGGTGCACTGTCCGCAACTTTCATCTACAAAAAAATCCATAAAATTCTGAGCCACTTCCAGCATATCCCTATCCTCATTAAATAAGATGATAGACCCTCCTGTCGGTACAGCTTCAAAAGCTATCCTGTTTTTAAAATCTCCTGCCGCAACACATCGGCCTGCTGCTCCTCCTACCTGTACCGCTTTTATATTTTCAGCTCCTACTTTTTCTATTAATTTTTCTATGGTTATCCCAAAGGGCAGTTCATATATCCCCTCAGCCTCACAATCTCCGGAAACACTGAAAAATTTAGTCCCTGTAGATTTAGAAGTCCCGTATGTTTTAAAAAATTCTACACCATTTTTAAAGATTAAATTTATGTCTAAAAAAGTTTCCACATTATTAACTATGGTAGGTTTATCATAAAAACCGGTATCCACCGGATAGGGCGGCCTGTTTCTGGGCTCCCCCCTCATCCCTTCCAAAGATTCAATGAGAGCTGTTTCCTCCCCGCATATATAGGCACCTGCCCCCATCCTTATCTCAATATCAAAATCAAATCCCTCTATCCCCAAAATATCCTTTCCCAGCAATCCATTCTTTTTCCTGTCCTCTATGGTTTTTTTTATGACCTCTTTCAAATAAAAATATTCTCCTCTGAGATAGATAAATCCCTTTTCGGCTTTTATTATATGGGAAGCTATGGTCATCCCCTCTATCACCTTACTGCAGTGTTTATGCAAGATATACCTGTCCTTAAATGTCCCCGGTTCCCCTTCATCTGCATTACAGACTATATATTTAGGAGTTTTCTCCTGCTTATAGGCCAGTTTCCATTTAAAAAATGTCGGAAACCCTGCTCCTCCCCGTCCCCTGAGGTTAGCTGCCTCTATTTCCGATAATAAATCTTCAGATGATTTTTTTACCACCTTTTTAAGCACTTCTCCATCCTCAAATTTCCCTTTGAGCAAGGGTCCCTCTATTTGAACTTTTGAAATTATCGTATCTTCAAATTTTTCATCTAAATTATTATTTTTACAGGCATTTATTATTGAGGGGATATCCGACGGTTTCACTTTTGAGATCAGTTTTTTATCCACCATCAAAACCGGCCCCCTGTCACACATTCCCAGACAATTACAGTGTTCCAGCGAAAACAATCCATCCTGTGTAGTCTCACCAAAATCAATCCCCAGTTCATTTATCAGCTGTTTTTCCAACCTTTTCTTCCCCTTTAAATCACATGAGATTGTTTGGCACAGACGAATTATATGTGTACCATTTTTTTTATTAAAAAAACTATAAAAAGAATAAACTCCCTCTATTTCTGTGGGATGGATTCCCAAACTGTGAGCCAACTCCTCCATCAAGTCTTCTCCTACCTCTCCATATTCATCCTGTAATTCATTTAATATAGGAAGTATTGACGATTTTTCCAAAGAATATTTTTTTATCAATTTTTTCAATGATCTTTTCATTGCTTCTTTTTTTAATTTTTCCATAGATCCCCCTTGTTATATTTCTCCATCGGCTCCTTTTTTTTTATGATTTCCTAAGGAATAAAAAAATCATCTAAAAAATCACCTACAAATTCCTCCATCCTTTCCCTGTGCCCGCCCTTCCAATAAATTTTTTTACACATAGTACACCTGAAAAATTCATTATAATATTTTCTTGTAAGGGGCTGAAGTTCTTCCATTATCTCTTCCTTGTCTACCCTTTCCACTATACCATTACAGCTGATACACCTTAAAAAAGGTTTAATATTTCGTAAAAGATCAAAGTTTAAAAAGATCTCCCTTAACTGCTCCTTCGAGTCATTTGACTTAATCAAATAACCATACCTTACTACTCTTCTTTTTAATATGCCCCTATCCCTTGTGAGGATCACCCGTCCTTCTTTTAAGCCTATTTCTACAATTTCTTCATCGGAATAATAATTTTGATATAGGGTGTACCCAGGAGCCCGCCGGCGGATATGGCGCGGCTGCTACCTTCGAC
>JAUXGP010000302.1 GCA_030621995.1 Psychrilyobacter sp. | reverse complement strand
TTTTCCACTTAATAAAAATAATTAATTTTATTGTATCTTTTTTGTTTTAAAAATGCTAAAATTTGTCGATTTATAGAGAAAAATATTTAAATCAATAAAATTTAAAGTTTAATTAACTTTATTACATCGGGGGGAGGTAAAATCAAATGAAAAGACATTTAAAGGGGTTATTTTTTGATTATTTTATTATTAATTTAGGGCTGATTTCAGCAGCCATTGGGATAGGCATTTTTTTGGTCCCTGGAAAATTAGTCAGTAGCGGGGTTCCGGGGATTGCCACCATATTATTTTATGGAATGGGGATTCCCATTGGTCTTACCATTTTGATCTTTAATATTCCTATATTTATCTTAGGTGTTAAAGTTTTTGGGAAAGAATACGGATTCAAAACTTTTTTTGGGATTGTAGGTTTAGCCTTTTATACCCAAACATTTCAAGAGCTGTTAAATTATACCTCTGTAATTGACTATGCCAAGGGTGGAAATTTACTCTTAGCACCTATCTTTGGCGGGATGTTTTTAGGTGCAGGAATAGGTTTGGTTTTTAGATTTGGCGGAAGTATGGGAGGAGCTGATATCTTGGGACAGGTTATCAGTAAATATTCCAAACTGCCTGTTGCCTATGCTATCTTGATGTTAGATATGCTTGTAATGGGAAGTGGAATAGTAGTCTTTGGAATAGAGAAGGGACTCTATGCTATCCTGTCTGCATTCACCTGTAATTTAATCTTAAACAAGATATTTGAAGGGGTAAGCAACAGTAAGATGGTATATATCACCAGTTCAAAATACGATGAGATTCAAGAACTCCTGACTAATCATATACAGACTCACAGTACCACCATTATGACTAAGAGCCGTATCCAGGATTCTGAAAAAAAGATGATCATGGTTATCTTAAAGAATAAACAGCTTCGTGACTTACAGGTATTTATAAACAGGATCGATCCAATGGCTTTCATTGTTATCTCTGAAGTATATGAAGTTTTCGGCGATCCAGAGGACGATTAAAATTAAAAGCTCCTAAAAATAGATAAATCTATTTTTAGGAGCTTCTTTTATTGGTCTATTGTCTTATCTCACCCTGATACTTTTTCTTGATAAGTCCTAAGATCTTATCGATTGCTGCAGTTACTTCAGTCTCTTCCAAAGTTCCTGTTGTTTTTCTCAGCACTATATTGATAGCTACTGATTTTTTATCTGCCTCTACTTTATCACCAGTATAGATATCAAATAAATTTACACCTTCGATAATATTTGAAGATTTTTTAATATCTCCCAACATATCTCCAACTAATTTATCTCTGTCCATTAAGATAGCTAAGTCTCTATTTACTGCTGGATATTTTACTATCTTTTCGTATTTCACCTTAGTTTTTCCATATTTTACTATCTTAGCTAATTCTAACTCTGCCAGGTATACTCTTTCTTTTGAAATAGACATAGTTTCGGCTACATCTGGATGGATCTCTCCAAAAGTCCCAATATAGTCCCTTCCTATGAAGATGTCTACTGCTCTGCCTGGATGGTAACTTTTATTTTCAGTTCTTCTCAGTTGATATCTGGTCATTCCCATATCTTTTAAATAAGTTTCCACATATCCCTTTAAGTCATAAAAATCATAAGCTTCTGGTTTTGCATCCCACAGACTTCTTTCCTCTTTACCGGCTAAAGCAATTCCTACTTTTACAATTTCATCTGCTAAAGTTTCTGCTTTAGTAAATGTTCTGGATACTTCAAATATCTTTAGGTCATTTATATTCCTGTTAAAATTATCCTTGATATTAGTAAGTAATCCATACATCAAAGTAGGTCTCAATGTTACCATATCTTCATTGATAGGATTTTTGATATCTATCGTTTCTGCTTCTACCTTTAATTTTTCCAAAATTCCTCTAGGGATAAAGCTATAGTTTATAACTTCTTGCAACCCCATATCTCTCAGGTGTTTTTTAGAAGTATCGGTAGTTTGGAACTCTTCATCTACTACACCAGCTTTGATATTTTCCACCGGCATCTTATCTTCAATGTTTTCAAATCCATACATTCTGATAATCTCTTCATACAGGTCTGCTGATCTAGTAATATCGTTTCTATATGATGGCGGAGTTACAGAAATTTTGTTCTCCCCTCTATTTTTTATCTGCATATTTAAACTATTTAAGATCTTCCCAACTGTATCTAACTCTATTTCCTTACCTACAAATTTATTTAATCTGTTGATATCTAAAGAAACTTCTCTGGGAGTATACGGATCTGTATACACATCTACATATTCTCCTACAACTTCACAATTAGTTATAGATTGAATCAGAGATGATGCTCTTTCTAATACAACTAAGGTATTATCTCTGTCTATTCCTCTTTCAAATCTATATGAAGAATCAGAAGACAATCCCAATGTTTTAGCTGTTTTTCTTATATTTTCAGGGGTGAAATATGCTACTTCTAACAATATCTCGGTAGTATTTTCGTCTACCTCTGTATTTTCCCCGCCCATGATTCCAGCTATTGCTATAGCCTTTGCCTCATCAGCTATCACTAATTCAGAATTATTTAATTCCCTCTCTTCACCGTCTAAAGTCGTAATTTTTTCACCAAGTCGGAGGCCAAGCGG
>JAUXGP010000264.1 GCA_030621995.1 Psychrilyobacter sp. | reverse complement strand
TATATTCCCAGCCTCTAGAAAAACTAATCGTTGAAATAATTAAAAATAAAATAATTAATACCTTTTTCACCTTCTACCTCCTCTTTATTTATTCTTACTTCTTACTTTATTTCGACCCTCTCATTTCCATTCTAAGCCCTTTCAAAAATTCTCAGCTTGTGTTTATACCTAGAAAACTCTTACAAAAAATATTTTTTATATGTTTTCCCATTCGAAGTTTATAGTCGTCCAACTTCAGCAGTAAAACACCCACAGAAACAATTGTGACTTACCTTCAAAGACAACTTATAAACTTCTTGAACTTTTTCGTTAATTTTTCTTTCAAGAGAAAAATTAACCCGTATGAAAGATGGAATCTTTCGAATTTTACTATAAAAAGGAAGAATTGGAGGTGTTTACAGTGATAGCCCTTACTCACATTACCTTCGCAGTAGCCACCAGCCTTATGCTGGGAGCTGAATCTACCGCAACTATAGCCATGGTAGGGATAGGATCTCTTCTGCCTGATATAGATCATCCAAAGAGTACAGTAGGAAAGATCTTCCTGCCAATTTCAATCTATATCAATAAAAAAGTAGGACACAGAACCCTAACCCATTCCTTACTTCTATGGGTACCGTTAAATTTAATAGGCTTATATTTTTATAAGCCTTTATTTTTTATAACGATGGGAGCGATCTCCCACCTGGTTTTAGATTCCTGGAATGTTTCTGGGATAATGTTGTTCAATCCATTTTCAGAGAAACTTTTTGTCCTGGCAGGGAGAAAGTATAGAATCAGGTCGGGATCTCGGCCAGAATTGATCTTAATAACTATCTTTCTTTTCATGAGCTTGGTAATGGGACATATCAATGAATTGGGAGGAGCCAGAGTCATTATTCAGACCACAATGGCATCCTATAATATGGCATATGAAAATTATTTAAAGCAGGGACTTAATATCTCCTACATCGAAGGTAAATTAAGGTTTCCCAATGGATATATAGAAGAAGGGCGATGGCTGGTTATAGGTAAAAATTCCAGGTATATGGAGCTGACCATCCTGGATGAAAGTACAGATAAATTAATAAAGATATACCAGGACGCAGAATTTCTCAAAGCAGTTCTAAAACCTACAGCAGATCAATGGGAAACCATAAAGGTTTCTGCTCCTATGAAATTAAAGAAAGGAACAGTTTATTTTAAATCAGGGAGATCCTGGAAAAAGGCAGCAGCAGGATCTATTGTATATGGTTATATAATTTATAGAGATTATATTGAATTAACTGAATTTGAAAAGAAATATGAATATTAAATTGAGGTGATGTAAATGGAATATACAGCAAATTTAAAGGTAGATATTACAGAGGTAAAACTAATTAGAGCATTGGTAGAGGTTGAGATTAGTAATAATAAGCTTAAAATCGATTCCTTTAATATACTTGAGTATAACGAGCTATTGAAAAAGTTATTAAAAAAAATACAGCTTGGAGAGATCAATATTTTGGAGGATTCATTAGAGTAACTAATACCTTTTTATGGCATAATTTACTTACTCAATGCTTCGAGTAGTAAAAGGGGTTCTAATTTAAACTGTACCCTTTGTCAAGGACATATAAAAAAGAGTGGGACAATATTTAAGCATTCAAAAGATGATTCCTGTATTCTACAGGAGTCATCTTTTTTAAATCCCATTGATATCTATGGTTATTGTAATAATTTATAAATTTTTTCATTTCTTTTTTGACTGCATTTAAATCTTTACATTTCTTTAATTCTAAGTGATCTTTCATGTGACCAAAAAAAGATTCCATAGGAGCATTGTCCCAACAGTTACCTCTTCTAGACATTGATTGGTTTATCCCTTTTCGCTTTAATAAATTTTGAAATTTTGGACTTGTATAATGAACCCCTTGATCCGAATGGATAAAGCAACCTTCAGCTAATTTGAACCTTTTCCTGCATAACTTTTCGATTGTATTAGTCGCTAGTTCTAATTTTAAGTTATCCGAAACTTCATAAGCTAGTATTTCATTAGTTGACCCATCTTTAATCGCTGACAGATAAGCTCTGCAGCCTTTTCCATAAAGCAAGTAACTAATATCTGTTAACATTACTTTCATAGGGATTCCTTGTTTAAATTCTCTATTTAAGGTATTAGGTAAAGTACTATGTTCTTTAGTAGCTTTAGCAATCTGTTTATATTTATTTGGTTTTCTATGAGGACAAACAATATTATATTTTCTCATTATTCTACCTATTTTTTTTAGATTATAGATAATGTTAAAATCTCTTTCTAAGTTCATTTTTATTGATCTAGCACCTCTTTTATAACCTTTTTTACCAAAGGCTTTTAAAATGATTTCTTTAGCCTTCAAATCTTCTTTTTCCTTGAATAACAAAGTTTTTTTAGAATTTAAGTAATTGTAATAGCCAGACCTTGAGATTTTTGCTTGATCACATAAAAATGTTGTCATCTTACGTAAGTTGTATTTATCGATTGTTGTTTCAATTATTCTAAAAATATCTAGTTTTTTTACCACCCCCTTCTCATCTTTTTTAACTTTTTTAGGAATTCATTCTCAATTTCTAAAAATTTAATTTTAGCCTCTAGTTTTTCCATTTTTTCAGCATCAGTTAGTTCTCTATTTTTAGGTCTTCCTGAATAGTGTTCTCTAGAATCTTTTAAACCTAAAAGACCCTCTTTATTATATGATTTCTTCCACCTTTGTGCAGACTGTTCAACTCTTTTAATACCAATGATTTCAATATCAAAACCATTTTCTTCAAAGATTATTCTGGGTAATTTCCCTTTAGAATATTCTTCAATAAATTTTTCTTTGAATTCAAGAGCATAGACAATAGATTTGGATGAAATTTTCAAAATATTTTTATTTTTAGATAGTGTTTTAATTTCTTTTTCAGTAAATAATTTTTTAGACATTTGGAACTCCTTAATCTTTATTTTAAAGTATACAAAAAACCTGTAAACTTTGACACTCTTTTTTT
>JAUXGP010000174.1 GCA_030621995.1 Psychrilyobacter sp. | reverse complement strand
CGCAGACTTTAAACGACTTTAAAAAAGAAGACTTTTTATAACTCCACTTGCTTTGTCCGCCTTTATCACATTCTAAATTATTTTGTTTTCAAATAAAAGTAATTTAGATATTCGTGTCCTTGGCGGAAGCAGGTGGAGTTATAAAAAGTCTTCTTTTTTAAAGTCGTTTAAAGTCTGCGTCTAAATTTTATTAGTAGTCATTGGTATTTATTGGTGGCTAAGATTTTTAGTTATTTTGTAAATATCCCTTCCATATCAAAACGTCATTGGCGATAGCTGTCTTCAATTCATCTATGGAATTAAACTTTTTTTCATCTCGGAGATGTTTTATCAATTCCACGATAACTTTTTTCCCGTATATATAGTCTGAAAACTCCAATATATGAGTTTCTACACTGAGTTCCCCGTCTTTCAGGGTCGGATTTCGTCCTATATTTACCACACCGTCATAGACCTTGTCATAACCTTCTATCTGCACCTTAGCCCCATATATCCCAAAGGGAGGGTAGATCTTATCCATTAATTTTAAATTTGCTGTAGGGAATCCCAATTGATGTCCATACTTTTTCCCATGAACTACATTCCCTATTATAAAAAGGTTGTAGCCCAATAGATTTTTTACCCTGTCTAACTCTCCACAGGTTATAAGTTCCCTGATTAAAGTGCTGCTTACCACCTTTTTCTCCGAAGTAACAGGATTTATTTTATTTATCTCTATCCTGCAGGTTTTCCCCATCTCCACCATATCATCTACAGTAGCTGCTCCTCCTGCACCAAATCTAAAGTTAAATCCTACAAAGATTTCACGGGTTCTGATCCTCTTTAATAGTTTTAAAAACTCCAAGGGTGTAAGGGAGGAGAAATGTTTATCAAACTTTTGAAATATAACATAGTCCACTCCTAACTTTTCCAAAAGATGGATCTTCTCTTCCTTTGAGTTTATCAATTTAGGAGCTGTTTTATGAGACATAAAACTTTTTGGGTGTTTATCAAAGGTAAATACCACTGATTTCCCGCCTATTTTTTTTGCCCTCTTAATTGCTCCTTCAATAACATTTTTATGACCTTCGTGTATTCCATCAAATGCTCCAATTGCCACACATAGATCGTGATTTTTTTCCTTTAGTTGAAATATATCGTCTATGATTTTCATACTATACTCCTTATTTTATGCTCTTTCCCCAATATTACAGCTTTCCCCTTATCTCAAAGGGGCATATTTAAAATTCATTCTATAGATTAAAACAAATTTTAATAATCATGAAATCTCCATAGAAGGAAGAGTTTTTATTTTTCTTCTTTTAAATCATTATAGATTTTTTCTATCCGCCTGAACCTGTTTCTAACTCCAGATTTACTCAAATTTATCAGATCTCCCAATTCATGGAGGGAAAATTCTGGATTTTTCAATCTCAACATAGCCATCTCCTGCAATACCGGGGTCATAGAAGACAGGCCTATCTCTCTGTCTATATATTCTATCATAAGTACATGTTTTCTTCCCGTATTCAGAGTCTTAGTTTCATTGGCTACTTCCCAGTTTATCTCACGAATAGTCTTATTTTTTATCTCTTTCATCATTATAGTTTCTTCATATTTAAAAAATTCTTTGAGTATACCCACTGCCACTAAAACATCCATAATATCCTCTGAATTTCTCAGATATATCAAAAATTTATTCCTTTTAGTCGTTTTAAAACAACGTTTATCCCTGGATTTTAAGAGCAGGTAGAGTTTATCAGCCACCTCTTCAGAATCTATAAAAAAATCAATGGCATATTCTTTTTCCGGGTCCTTTATATATCCACAGGCCAAAAATAACCCCCTGAGGAAACCATTGTACAGATCCTCCCTTTGGTCTAACTGCTCCTCTATCAGCCTAAAGGAATCTAAAAACTTATTATATCCCATCTGGTATGGAATGGTCACCACATATACCTTATGTTCCCCCAGTTTTTTACTGATAGAATATTTTATAGATGTTTTTAAATCAGTTAGTTTTTTAAAGAGTTCCACTACTCTCTGTGAAAGGGGGTAGTTTTCCAGAGTTATCTCAATTTTTTTTTCATAGAATGCATTCTTTGAATAAAGTATCCCATAGATTTCAGCCAGATTTTCATCATAACTACCTATCTCTTTACTAAAAATTTCATCTTTTATCTTAAATGTATATGACATCTTCACTCCTATCTATTTAGCCTCACTCCAATTATAACCCATAGCTACATTAGCCTTTAATTTCACATGATCCAATTTTACAGTTGTTTCCATTATATTTTTTATAAGTTTTGCATATTCTTCGGCCTTCTCTTCCTTCACTTCAAAGATCAATTCATCGTGAACCTGCAAGCTCATCTTTATGTCTTCCCTGCCCTCTAGTTTTTTATTTAATTCCACCATTACTATTTTCAAAATATCTGCTGCAGTCCCTTGGATTACAGTGTTTACTGCCATCCGTTCAGCCTGCTTCATGATATTTTTGTTGGAAGAATTTATTCCATCTATCGTTCTTTTTCTATCATACAGGGTTCTTACAAATCCATCACATTTAGCATCTTCTATTATCTTTGTTTCCAGAGCCTTTACCCCTGGATACTGGGTAAAGTATCTGGTGATATATTCCTTGGCTTCACTGAGGCTTATTTTCAGTTCACTGGACAATCCAAATGCTGTTTTCCCATAGATTATACTAAAATTAACGATTTTTGCCAAAGATCTTTTTTCACGGCTTACTTCTTCATCTTCTATCAGGGAAAATAATTTTCTGGCTGTGAGGTCATGGAGGTCTTTATCCTGTTCATAGGCAAGGATCAGAGTTTCATCTTCACTGATCTCAGCTAAAACTCTGAGTTCTATTTGAGAATAATCGATAGCCAGCAGTTTGTACCCATCTTTTGCCACAAATCCCTGTCTGATTTTTATACCCTCTGGTGTTTTCACCGGAATATTTTGCAGATTCGGGTTGGAGGACGACAGCCTTCCAGTTGCCGTTCCTGTCTGATTAAATGTTGTATGTATCCTGCTGTTTTCATCAGCTAATTTAGGCAGTGCCTCTACATAGGTACTCTGTAATTTAGCTAATTTCCTGTATTCCAAGATATCTCCGGCTATGGTTTCACCATCCCTGTCTCGGAGCACTTCTAATACTTCCACTCCCACCGACTCTTTCTTCACCTTGGATAATTTCATCAGTTGAAACAATACTATTCCCAGTTGCTTAGGTGATGCTATGTTGAATATCAGCTGATTATTCAGGAGTTCTTCCAGATCGGCCTCCTCTATCTTCTGCTCATATGCAGTATATTCTGATTTTTTCTTATAGTTAAGTTTCCCCAGCTGCAGGAGGATCTCCCTGATATCTGCCTCTGTCAGTTCCATCATATTGACCTTATGCTCTACACCTTTTTTTACTTCGGCTTTGATTTGAGGAATTATCTCATCTAATTTTACAGCTAATTCTTTCTGGTATTCTTTAAAATAATCCAAGTCAATCAAGATTCCTTCATCTTCCATCCTATACAAAACTTTAACCAGATCCATCTCTATATTATATATTTTTGTTAATTTATCTTCCTCTAATTCCTCCAGGAATTTATCTCCTGACCTGTATAGAAAATCAGCTCTGACTTCTAAAAAATCATGCATATCTTCTAAACCCATCTTTTCAATGGATTTTTCCTTCAAGATCTCACTCTGTGTTTTTACAACTTCACCATCTCTATTCAGAACCAGATCTTCAAACTCTTCCTTTGTATGGTTGGTCAAAAGGTAGTTTCCTATAAATATATCACACTTTATATTTTTAGGATCTATCCCTGATTTCAGTAATTTTTTATATCCATAAACTACATATGGTGTATCCAGCTGAAATAACGGTCTCAGGGCATCTAAAGTTATCTCTGTTGTTATGAGAGCACTTGGATTTAAAGACACATATCTGCTTCCTTTATCTGTAATAAATACTATTCCACTTTCATTTGCAAAGAGTGCCACCTGGTCAGACTTTTTTATCTCACTCTTTAATTTTTTTATCCCGTGCAGATCCACGATATTACTTCTATCTGACTTTTTTTCTTTTAGAATTTCTGTATCTTTATTCTCTTCTTTCTTTTTACCTGTTTTTTTACTTCCGGAAAAATTACCTCCTATTTTTTTCTCTATGAGTTTAAATTCCTCCATTGTTATAGATGCTGTATCTATAACTTTTAAAATCTCTTCTAGAGCTTTTTCCAGTTCAGCCTGTCTTTGAGAACCTAACCCTTCTACAGTCTCTGTCTCTGAAGTTTCTACATTTTGAATATCCAGAGATGGTTTAATATCCATCTCCTTTTTGATTTTTTCCAATTCCAAAGTAAATCTTTTGATATAACTTTT
>JAUXGP010000306.1 GCA_030621995.1 Psychrilyobacter sp. | reverse complement strand
TAGTCATGAAAGACAAGAAAATTACTGGAACCTTTGTTATGCCGACTGGCTGGAGCAGTATAGATACCGCCAATAGTATAAAAACAAGATTAAATGATCTGGGAGTAAATGAAACGAATTCCAAAGTAGTTGCTACAGGATATGGAAGAGTTTCAGTCCCATTTGCCGACAAAACTATAACGGAAATCACCTGTCATGCTGCAGGAGCCAAGTATTTTATAGGCAATGAGACTACTGTTGTAGACATTGGTGGTCAGGATACCAAGGTTATCTCCCTTGAGGGGGGAGTGGTTAAAGATTTTACCATGAATGACAAATGTTCTGCCGGAACCGGGAAATTTATAGAGATCATGGCAAACTCCTTGGGGGTAGATATAGATACCTTAACAAATTTAGCCAAGGAAGGATCTGGAATAGAGATAACTTCCATGTGTACGGTTTTTGCTGAATCAGAGGTTATCAGCTTGATCGGAAGGGGAGAAAAAAGAGAAAATATAGCATTTGGAATAATTGATTCTGTAATTAAAAAGGTGAAATCCCTGTGTTCCAGACATGGAGATTCAAATACATATTTCCTGACAGGAGGATTATCTAAAAATTCATATATATTATCTGAATTATCCAAGGCTTTGGGGAAAGAAGTGGTTACCCATGATTTAGGAAGATATGCAGGTGCAATTGGAGCGGCCATCTTATCCGATAAAATTAAATAAAGGGTTTTTAGAATGGATGAAACATTATAAGTGTCATTAGGAGGAAAAAAATATGAAAAAAGTATTATTAGTTTTAGGAGCGGCAATTTTAGGAATGGCAATTTTAATGATGGTGAAGGGGAAGAGCGAAAATGCGGTTAAAGTTGTAGATATGAATTATGTTACTGCAAAACTTCAAAGTGAAGCTGTTATTATCGATGTTCGTAGTGAAGCAGTCTATAACGGTGAGGCTCCCGGAGGAGACATTAAGGGAGGACATATTCCTGGTGCTATTAACCTTCCTTTAAGTACCCTTGTTTCATCTGAAGATGACAAAGTAAAATTATCTCTACTGAAGAAAAATGATATTACTGAGGAAAAAGAAATCATCACTTACTGCAATACCGGGAAAAAAAGCCAGCAGTTTGCCGAAACTTTGGTTAAGTTAGGATATACCAACGTCAATAACTACAAGGGAAGCATGAAAGAATGGGGAAGTATTTCTACTAATATCGTTATCACAAACTAAAGAAACCTATACTTCGTTAAAAACAAAAATAAATTTTAAAATAATAAAAAAAACCAGGGGGATAAAATGAATAATTTACCAGAAAAATTTGATGAATTTGGAGAAAAAAGAAGAGACGGGTTTTTAAAGGTTAAGGAGTTTAAAGACAGAGGAGAAAATGTAGTGGGAACATTTTGTACATATACTCCTAAAGAAGTTATATATGCTGCTAAAGCTCATCCAATATCGCTGTGTTCTGTCAGTGAGGAAACTATCCCGGAAGCTGAAAAACATCTGCCTAAAAACCTATGTCCTTTAATTAAGGCCAGTTATGGGTTTACTATCACAGATAAATGCCCGTATATGTATTTTGCTGATATGGTTGTTGGAGAAACTACCTGCGACGGGAAGAAAAAGATGTATGAATTACTGGGAGAGGTTAAAGATACCCATGTGATGCAGCTGCCGCAAACTCAGGATAAAGATCATGCCATGGCACTTTGGAAGAGTGAAATCGAATTTTTAATTGAAAAATTAGAGAAAAAATTTGATGTAAGAGTCACTGAAGATGACCTGAAAAAATCGATTGAATCATGTAATGAAGACAGAAGATTATTGAAGGAATTCCATGAACTGGGAAAGATCAAACCATCGGTTATTTCAGGTTTTGATATGTTTACTGTATTAAATGGTGCTAACTATACCTTTGACAAGATTGTGATGAGAACCAATGTAAGAGAGATGATCAATACCCTCAAGGAAAAAGGTGATACTCCATATACCGATGAAACTCCTAGAATCCTTATAACTGGATGTCCCATTGGAGGAGTAGCTGAAAAGATGATTAAATCAATCGAAGATGCAGGAGCTGTTGTTGTTGCCCTTGAAAACTGCCAGGGATACAAGGAGCTTCATGAAGAGGTAGATGAAACTCTGGATCCTGTGGAAGCCATAGCTAAAAAATATCTGAATATTCCATGTTCGGTTATGACTCCTAATAAGGGAAGGGAAGACCTGCTCAAAGATATGGTGGAAGAATATAAGGTTGACGGTGTGGTAGACATGGTTTTACAAGCTTGTCATACATATAATATTGAAAGCTACAATGTAAAAAGAATCATAACTAAAGAAAAAGAAGTTCCTTATATTGCCCTTGAAACAAACTATTCAGAGTCAGACAGAGGGCAGATACAGACAAGGATGGAAGCATTTATAGAAATGCTGTAGGAGCTGCAATTATGTATTGAAAGTGCAGGAATGGATGTTTATGATAAAAATTCTTAGAATTTTTTTATAGTACAAGAGTATCATATTTAATTATTTAAGTTCATCTCAATATCAATATAGATGAACTTAAATATACTTATTATTG
>JAUXGP010000273.1 GCA_030621995.1 Psychrilyobacter sp. | reverse complement strand
GGAATCGGTTATAGGTTCAGATAGAAAAAAGGAGTTAGAAGATATATCTTCTAACTCCTTTTTTCTATCTGAACCTATAACCGATTCCAAATGTCCATCGAGAATAATCATAGTTAGTTTTATTTACCTTAGAATGGGTATCCTGGTATGAAACTTCCAATACGACCCCGTCATTTTCTACTCCTCCGCCAAGAGCCCAGTACAGCCCGTCTTTAGGAGTATGATCTCCCCCGTCCTTCATATTAAATGAATAACCCAGGTTAGCTTTGACAAAGGTCTCCCAAGAAGAATCTCCTAAATATCCAATTCTATATTTTAGTGCACCATAGACCGGGACAGATCTAAACAGCGGATCATTGTGTTCTTTGCTGTCTTGATTAATCTGGTAGGCGATACCGGCACCCAGGTATAAATTGTCATTTACAGAATTCATAATCTCAGCTGCAAAATCAACTCCTACCCCATCGGTTTTATATTTACTTATAACTTTAGAACCATCATCATTATAAGTCCCGAACCCGTTTAATCCAATCCTTGTTTCTATATACCTGTCTGCCATGGCTGTGGTAGCAGATCCTATCAACAGCCCTATCAATAATAATTTTTTCATACTTCACCTCTTCAAATAAATTTAAATATGATTTTGACCCTTTAACAGATCATAAAATATATTAATACATTTTATGATGGTTTAAGTCATAATACAACTAAAAATTAAAAGTTTTTAATTAAAATTCTCTTCTACATACTTCTCACTGGAGACAGCAGCAATGGCACCGTCAGCAGAAGCAGTAATAACCTGGTATAATAGTTTTTCTCGGCAGTCACCTGTAGCGTACACACCTTCCAAATTATCTCCAGTAGATGAAAGTTTTACATTTAGCGTTTTTTCATCTGCAATTAAGAATCCACCAGGGTTAACTATTAATTTGTCTTTAAATAACTCGGTATTCGGGATATTTCCAACTAGAACAAATACACCGATTGGTTTATCTCCTCCGCTGTGCTCTGTAACCTCTCCAGTAATCTTGTTTTTTAAAACGATGCTCTCAAGACCTTTAATAGGGTCTCCCTTCATCTCCTCTACAACAGTATCCCAAATAAAGTTTATCTTGTCATTTTTAAATGCTTTTTCCTGGATGGATTTAGCAGCTCTTAACTTATCTCTTCTATGGACTACATTTACTTTTTTAGCAAATTTAGTCAAAAATATAGCTTCCTCTACAGCAGTATCTCCTCCTCCAATGACAAATACCTCTAAGTCTCTTACGAAAAATGCATCACAGGTGGCACAATAGGAAACTCCTCTGCCGGTATATTCTTTTTCACCAGGGGCACCGGCTAATCTAGGAGATGCTCCGGTAGCCAGGATCACTGACTTAGCTTTGTAGTCTATTCCTGATTCACCGGTCAGAGTTTTTACCTTAGATTCCAAATCAAGTTTAATGATGGTGTCAGTTTTAAATTCACATCCAAAATTAGCAGCTTGATTTTTCATCCTCATTGTCAGCTCAGTTCCAGATTCAGAGATCATCCCGCCGGGATAATTTTCAATCTCAGATGTGGTAGAAATTTGACCTCCTACCAGCATATTTTTCTCGATTACCAGTGTTTTCATCATTCCTCTGGCACCGTAAAGGCCGGCTGATAGACCAGCAGGGCCAGCTCCTAATATAATTAAATCATATAAATTTTCCATAAAAAAATACCTCCTTAAACATTACTATTACATAATATAACTATATACTTATTTTACTTAAATGACAACCAATAATTTTTTTTATCTTTTCCCCTTGCAATTGAGTAAAATGGAGGTATAATTGTAGTAAAATATAAAAAAATGGAGGATGAACCTATGAAGGAAAGAATTTTAAAGTTGTTGGCCAAATCAGAACCACTGAAAACTGGGGATATCGCTAAGGTATTGAAGCTCGACAGTAAGGAAGTTACCAAAGTTATAAAAGCCTTAAAAAAGGAAGAAAAAATTATTTCTCCTAAAAGGTGTTTCTATACAGTTGAAAAAGCAGAGGAAAAATTAATTGTTAGCAAGAAAGATTTTGTGTCTCTATACAAAGAAAAAGGAACTTTTAAAACTAAGGTGGAAGCTGAAACAAATTTAAATGCCTTCATGGATCTTGTAGGAGAGTTGTTGACCTCCGGAAAAGAAGTGAACTTCACAGGCTGGGGGAAGTTTAAAATAGTTCAAAGAGAGGAAAGGAAAGGAAGAAACCCTCAAACAGGGGAAGAGATCACGATCTCTGCTAAAAAATTAATCAAATTTAAATCGGGGAAAAAATTAGATGAGAAAGTGAATAATTAATCGGATAAAACCAAAAAATAAGAGAATCATATATAACTTCTATCAATGTACTGTCATTGATGCTGAAAAAAGGAGGGATTAAATGGGTAAGATCAAAGTGAATAGTGTACAAGATGTAAGATCAGAATTATTGTTTAATTCGGAAGATGACATAAAAATCAGGACTAGAAATATAAAGGTGAAATATGAAAATGGAACTTCTAGAGTTATCAGACACTTACCGATAGAAGCTTTTTTACATATATCGGAAGATGAAAAATTATTAAAAAAAGCAAAGGTAATAGATTTTTATATAATGCGTGAAGATGCGGATGTTATAGTGTTTCTAGATGGCAGTATGGATGTATCAGCATATGATTCCGTTTCATATAAGACTTTAAAAGAGTTAAATGATAGAGACGTAGTGAAAACTATAGTTATAAAAAATGGAGAAGACCTTTATGAAGAGTATAAAGAGAAGATAAAAAATACATTGAAAAAAGTAGTTATAAAAAATGTAGAATAGGGCGTACCCTGAATTTAGTATAAATTAATTTAACCTCCCTGATTAATAGAGTAAGCTCTATTAATCAGGGAGGTT
>JAUXGP010000236.1 GCA_030621995.1 Psychrilyobacter sp. | reverse complement strand
CATATCTGAATTGTCTGATAGCTTCTAAAAATGGTGTAGATTCGATATCTCCTACAGTTCCACCAATCTCAGTGATTACGAAATCAGAGTTTACTTCCTTACCTACAATCTCAATTCTGGATTTAATCTCATTTGTGATATGGGGAATAACCTGTACAGTTTTACCTAAGTATTCTCCCTTTCTCTCCTTGTTGATAACAGTTTGATAGATTCTACCGGTAGTAACACTACTGTACTTAGTCAGGTTTTGATCGATAAATCTTTCATAGTGACCTAGGTCTAAGTCTGTTTCTGCTCCATCATCAGTTACAAATACCTCTCCATGCTCATATGGATTCATTGTTCCTGGATCTATGTTGATATACGGATCAAATTTTTGAATAGTAACCGAATGACCTCTTTCCTCTAAAAGTCTACCTAAAGATGCCGCTACAATTCCCTTTCCTAAAGATGATACTACACCACCGGTAACAAAAATATACTTAGTTTGTTTCATATAACTCCTCCTAAAATAATAGATTTAACACATAAAAAAAAGGCGAAAAAAAAAACGGATGTTTTGATTTATCGCCTATAATAATTTTTTTTAACAGAAAATATTTTTTTCTCTGTTTAATTTACTTTAATAAGTATACTATAGAATCCAAAAAAAATCAATTATTTTTTTAGATAGAACTCACCCTGCCCTCTCGATTCACGAGTATTAAAATTAAATATAATAAAATTAAATTTTAAATGTGAAAAGAGAGAGCTAATATTTAGATAAGTGGATTTAAATTAATTTTAGGGTCTAAATTCAAGATAAAATGAGTAAGTAAATTTATTTCATCTTCAATATCGTAAAAACTAGCCGTTTCCACCGGGGAGTGCATATATCTGATTGGCAGAGAAAGAAGGGCTACAGGAACCCCTTTACCGGTATACTTTATAGTATCTGCATCTGTTCCGGTTCTTCTGGGAGTCAATTCATATTGTAAATTTATATCTAATTCACTGGCTGATTTTTCTAATTCTGTATTGATCTTTAGATTTATAGGAGCACCCTTGGCCAGGACAGGACCCCCTTCCAATGAATATTCCCCATTGGCATTGGTATCTACCCCGGGATAATCAGTGGCAAAGGTAACGTCACAAATTACAGCTATATCCGGGTTAATTTTTGAACCGGCAAAATAAGCTCCACCCTGATTAGTTTCCTCAGTACTTGTATTGACTGCATAGACTCCTACACCGAGGTCTTCCTTAGCCAGGTTTCTCATAACTTCAGCTATAATAAAACTGCCGGTTTTATTATCGAGAGCTTTTCCGGCGATCCTGTTTTCCTGCAAAATCTCAGTTTCTCTCTTATAAACTGCCATATCTCCGATATTTAAAAATTTTACTGCAGATTCTCTGTCTTTAAAGCCGCAGTCCACATAGATATCATCCATAGTAAGACCTTCCTTTACCCCGCCATGGTGTTCTGCATTAGCTCCTACTACTCCAATGATCTCTTTTTTGCCTAAAAATTTTATCTTCATTCCTACTGCCACTTTTGGGCTGATTCCCCCTAGTTTTTCCAGAAAGATAAAACCGTTAGGATCGATTCTTTTTACCATAAATCCTATCTCATCCCCGTGAGCTGCGATCATTATTTTAAAATCTGCCTCTGGATTTAAAACTGCATATGCATTGCCTACATTGTCACTCTCTGTTTTGTGGGAAAACTCTTTCATATAGTCCAGCCAAAGAAGCTGCACCTCCTTTTCCATTCCAGATGGTGAAGAGGTATCCAAAAGATCCATTAAAAGTTTTCTGTTCATAAATTATGCCCCCTAGTATTTTTTAATCAAATTTAATATACATTTTTTTTATCTTATCCACAGTATCCCAAATGTTAGTCTTCGAATCGATATATACTTTGTCATCCATATATTTTTTATAATTATCTATTCTTTTATTTAAAAGCTCCACAATACGAGAGTGCAGATCCTCCACATCGTTGAGGAGAGGTCTGGTGTTTCTCCTGGAAACTCTTTCATATATACATTCAACACTGCAGTCTAAGTAGATTACAAAACCATTTTCTTTTAGAAGCATTATATTGGCATCAGATGCTACCACACCGCCGCCTGTAGAGATAACGGTATTATTCATCTTTGAAATTTCACTGACATATTTAGCTTCAATTTCTCTAAAATATTTCTCTCCTTTCAGGGAAAATATCTCTTTTATCTTCATTTTTTCTTTCTTTTCTATATAATGGTCTGTGTCTACAAAGTTCATCTCCAGAACTTTAGCCAGTTCCCTGCCAACTGTAGATTTTCCACTTCCCATAAATCCTATTAAAATTAAATTTTGTTTCATAAGGTTCACCTCAAAATAATTATATCATAATATTAAGTACTTTTTATTACTTTTATTTTCTCTTTTTTAGGCAGTAATTTAAAAAAAATTCAATATAATAATTAAATTGATACAACTACGATTGTTAGAGATAAAAAACTATTCTACTGTAAGATAACAGGGGAGAGTTGATATTTATTAAGGAAGAATCAGGATTTTATAAAAACAGAAGGATTTAGGGAGATCCCTTGTAAATATATATATCGAATAAAAATATTGATAGAATAATCAATGAAGTGACAGGCAATTTAAAATGTACAGTGGGAGGAGAAAATGAAAAATAAAAAATTATATTTGATATTAGGTCTTTTATTTTTAAGTTTGACTGCCTGTAGGACAAGGGAGGAGCCTATAAAAATAGGAATCAATGATTGGCCGCCATGTGAATTGTGGTATATAGCTGAAGAACAGGGATATTTTGAAGATACCCAAGTCGAGATCATTAGATTTTCTACCTGGGGAGACAGCTTAGTTGCTTTTTATTTAGGAAAAACAGACATAGTAAGTTCATCATATTTTAATACACTCTATTATGACAAAAAGGGGGAAGGAGCCAAGATGATCCTCACGGCCGACACCATAGAAGGCGGAGATGGTCTGGTAGTTAAAAATTATATTGAAGATATGATGGATCTAAAGGGGAAAAAAATAGCGGTAGAACTGGGAACTGATGAACATTTTTTACTTCATAAAGCATTAAAAAAAATAGGATTCAGTGAAGAGGAGGTGACAATAATTCCGGCTACTTCTAAAGAAGGAATGGAAAAATTCATCCTCGGGGAAGTAGATGCGTGTTTTACATATGAACCTTTTATGAGTCGGGCTGCCACAGAAGGAAACGGCAGGATCACCCTTACCACAGCGGATCTGCCAAACTATGTGATCGATGTTTTATTGGCTAGAAATGAGGTTTTAGAGAAAAGAAAGAAAGATTATTCAAATAT
>JAUXGP010000212.1 GCA_030621995.1 Psychrilyobacter sp. | reverse complement strand
AACCCCTTGGCTGATCCATATACATTGGGAATCTCCAGTGGTGCTTCATTTGGTGCGGCTTTGGCTATAATTCTAAATATAACAATTTTTGGGATTTTTAGTACACATATAGTTTCATTTATATTTGCAATCCTTTGTTTGGCAGTTGTTATCAAAATGGGTTCTTTTGAAAGGAAGATGAATCCTACTTCTATAATATTAGGCGGGATAATAATAGGCGCTTTTTTTTCTGCAGGATTAAGTTTTTTAAAATATTTAGCTGATGAAGGTATAGGAGCCATTATATTTTGGCTGCTTGGGAGCTTTACCGGGAAATCCTGGATGGAAGTCAGTATTTTAAGTGTAGTATGGATCTTTGGATTCATATTTTTTTGCTATTATGCAGAAGATTTAAATATTTTGGCACTGGGAGAAAAAAATGCTATCTCTTTGGGAATCAATCCCAGTAAAATTAGGAGAATATTATTGGTTGTCAGCTCGATCTTGTCGGCAGTGGCAGTTTCCACTTGCGGGATAATAGGATTTGTAGGATTAGTAGTTCCCCATCTTTTGCGATTTATCATGGGGACAGACAATAAAAAGTTAATTATAGGTTGTGCTATATGGGGCGGCGTTATTATGGGGGCTGCGGATAATGTAGTTCGAGTTGTATTGCCAAATGATATTCCTGTAGGAGTAATTACATCATTGTTAGGAGCACCTTTCTTTGCTCTTATTTTCAGGAAAAAGATGGGGGGAGGAAATCTAAGATGATAGATATAAAAAAAATAAATTATTCTATAGATGGAACTCAAATTTTAGATAACCTGTCTTTTAAGTTTGAAAAGGGTAAATTTTATGGGATATTAGGCCCAAATGGAAGTGGTAAAACTACATTTTTAGATATTTTAAGTGGTTATAAAAATGCTGAAGATTCTGAAATCTATATAGAAAATAAGGAATTAAAAGGATATTCTCATTTAAAGTTAGCAAAAAAAATTGCAATAGTACCACAAAAATTTGATATAGTATTTCCTTTTTCTGTTTCAGATATATTGGAGATGGGAAGGTATCCTTATAAGAAAAAGTTTTTTAGTTTACAGAAGAAGGATTATGAGATTATTGACAAGGTAGTAAAAGAGATAGGATTAGAAGAATTTTTAGATAAAGAAATAACCACTCTCAGTGGCGGAGAGGAACAGAGGGTTATATTTGGAAAGGCATTGATTCAGACAACACCTATCTTATTTTTAGACGAATCAACTTCTAATTTGGATCCTTATTATTCCCATACTTTACTCAGCCTTGTAAGAAAAAGGGTGATAGAAGAAAAAACCATGGTTATAGGAGTATTTCACGACTTTAATTTGGCCACACTTTATTGTGATGAAATCCTCTTATTAGACAAGGGAAGGATTGTAAAAAGCGGAAAAACCCAAGAGGTACTTAATTCTAAAAAGTTAGAAGAAGTATTTAAAATAGGGTGGGAGAAGTATAAAACAGAAAAAAATACATTTGTATTCCCAAAATTAGGAGGTAATTTAGAGTGATTAAAATAATAAAATTATTATCTACCTTCATTTTTATAACACAATTATGTTTCACCTCTAATAAAGAAATAATAAGTGAATCTGGAAAAATAGTGGATCTGTCAAAACCACACACAAGAATTCTCTCCCTCTATGGAGCTCATACAGATGTCCTCATGAGTATAGGAGCTAAAGAAAATTTAGTAGGAGTTGATAAAAGTAATGCCGATTTAGGGATAGAGGTATTCTCCTATAAGGACAGTGTAGAAAAATTTTTATCTGCAAAGCCGGATTTAATTTTAATAAGACCTATGATTAGAGATAGATTTAGCGGATTAATAAGATCCCTAAAAAATGCAAACTTAACTGTAGTTACTATAAAACCTACAAAATTTGAGGAATTAGATAACTATTGGTTAACATTGGGTAAATTAAGCGGACATGAAAAAGAAGCTGTTGAATATATCGATGACTTTCATATAAACTTGGCTGAGTTAAAAGAAAAAGCTGATTCCATACCTGCTGATGAGAGAAAAACAGTGTTCTTTGAGGCCAGACATAAGGCCAATCAAACAACTTCACTGGAAGGAATACCGGCTTATATTTTAGGAGTATTAGATATAGATAATATAGCTTATGATGCTACTCCTACAAAAAAAGGGTCAAGTGTAGCTAACTTTCCTAAAGAATTATTACTTTCCAGAGGAGAAAATATAGATGTATATTTAGCACAATATGGAGCTATGAATAGATCTACTGTAGATATAATAAAAAAAGCACCTGGCTATAAGGCTATAAGGGCAGTAAGGGAAGGAGAAATCTATATAATAGATGAATATGATGTATCGAGACCAACAAATGGATTGTTGGATGGAATAAAAGAAATTGGACATATTGTCTATCCAAAATATTTTTAGCGTATACTCCTTTCCTGTTGGCGTTTCCTCTTGAATAAGACGAAACTATCGTAAGAGATAGGAGTTAAGAGAGGGTAATTTAGGGGGTAAAGATGAGTTATGTAAAAAAGCCTATGGTAATCGAAAATAAGAGTTTTGAGATAATTACTGAGGAATTAGGAGAAAAAGCAAAGAAATTTACAGAAGAAGAATTAAAGATAGTAAAAAGATTGATCCATACTACTGCCGACTTTGAATATGCTGATATAGTTGAGATATCAAAAGATGCAATAGAAAGTGGAAAAAAGGCTATTGAAGACGGGAGCAAGATCTATTGTGATACTAATATGATTGTAAATGGTCTGAGTAAAAAAACAATGGAAAAATGGAAGGTAAATGCTTATTGTCTGGTTTCAGATGATGAGGTAGTAATAGAAGCCAGGGAAAGAGCATTAACTCGTTCTATAGTCGGTATGGAAAAAGCAATAAAAGACGATAAAACAAAAATTTTCTTAATCGGGAATGCTCCTACAGCATTGTTTACATTGATGGAAGCCATTGAAAAAGGATATAGACCTAGTCTCGTAGTTGGAGTACCAGTTGGATTTGTAGGAGCTGAGGATTCTAAAGAAAAATTGAGGAAACTTGAGATACCTTATATTGTAACTAGAGGTAGAAAGGGTGGAAGTACAGTTGCGGTAGCTACATTCCACGGAATTTTATACGATATGTATGATAGAAAAGGATTTTTAGGAGAATAATTTTAATTATGAAATTAGAAAAATATACAGTTCAGAATGGGAAAAAAATGAGATATGGATATACCACAGGATCCACCACAACTGCAGCCTCCAAAAGTGCTGTAAAAATTTATTTTGAAAGGGAGGATATCTCCAATATAGATATAGAGACCCCCAAAGGATGGGATTTGGATTTAGATATAAACAGCATAGAAATAGGGATTAAAGAGAACTCTGGATATGTGAGAACTAGTATCATAAAAGACGGCGGAGATGATCCTGATGCCACAGATAAAATAGAAATATTTGCCACTGTCAGGGAAATTTTAGAGAACGAGGAGATAAAAGATAGGGGAGATAACTTTATCAATGAGAAAAAGAGTATATCTCTATGTGGCGGTATAGGTGTAGGAAGAGTTACTAAAAAAGGGCTGCAGGTAGGAATCGGTAAACCAGCAATCAACCCTGTACCTGTAAGAACTATATTTT
>JAUXGP010000088.1 GCA_030621995.1 Psychrilyobacter sp. | reverse complement strand
CAAGATATTCACAGGATCTTTACCAGAGTTAAATGGAGGAGCATATGCCAGCTCGATATCTTGAAGTTCCATAACGTTGATTCCACCTTTTATAGCTGTAGCAATCACGTCGATTCTCTTATCTACACCCTTGTGCCCGATCCCTTGGGCTCCTAGTATTTTCCCCTCTGGTGTAAAGATGATTTTCAACGTCAACGGAGTCGCTCCCGGGTAATAACCTGCATTGGAGTTTCTGTTTATACTTGCAGTCAGATAATCTTTACCATAGACTAATCCGGATCTTTGCAATGTTTTTTCATTTAACCCTGTAGCTGCTACAGTATAGTCAAATGCTTTTAATATCGACGTTCCCATAGTTCCATTGTATGGCTGCTTGTTAGGCCTGTCCAACATAATATCCGCTACCAGTCTGCCCTGTCTGTTTGCAGGCCAGGCCAATGGAATATTGATCTCTTGACCATTTATAAAGTTTTTAACTGTGATAGCATCTCCTACAGCATAGATATCTTCTACGGTCGTCCTCATATACTCATCTACTTTTATACCGAACCTTTCATGGATCTCACACCCGGCACTTACAGCCAATGCGGTTTCGGGTCTTACTCCTGCTGCTAAGATGATTATTTCAGTTTCTACCTCTACCGTCGCTTCTTTTTCTCCGGCTTTTGCGATCTTAACAGTTGATGAATTTTCACCATCTACTATCTCAGTCACTCCGTGTCCTAATAATAATTCCACTTCATGATCTTTCATATTTTGATGAACTTGTGCAGCTATCTCGGCATCTACCGGTGCCAATACTTGGGATGCAAATTCTACCACTGTAGTCTGCATATCTAATTCTACAAAATTTTCCGCTATCTCTATTCCGATAAATCCAGCTCCTACTACTACAGCTTTCTTTACGTTATTTTCTTTTACATGGGCTATTATCTTATCCATATCCTTCATATTTCTAAGAATAAATGCTCTGGGTGAAGCCGCTCCCTTAATAGGCGGTACAAATACTTCTGCCCCTGGAGAAAGTAAAATTTTATCAAAAGATTCCTCATAAGTTTTTCCGGTTCTAAGGTCTTTTGCTATTACTTTTTTAGTTTCTGTATCTATTTTTTGCACCTCTGTTTTTACCCTGACATCGATATTAAATCTGGATTTCATCCCTTCTACAGTCTGAACCAGAAGAACATCCCTGTCCTTGATTACCCCTCCAATATGGTATGGCAATCCGCAGTTTGCGAAAGATATATATTCCCCTCTTTCAAACATAATTATTTCATTTTCCTCATTTAATCTTCTGAGTCTTGCTGCTGCTGATGCTCCACCTGCTACTCCGCCTACAATAAGAATTTTCATATATTACCCCCTGATTTATTTTAAATGTCTTTTTTTATATACCGTTTCTTTCTCTTTTCCCTGTATAATTTTTTTAATTTGTGAAAAATTTAATCTCCCTTGGCGTTATTTAATATCATTGTAGCAAAACTTTCCAAGGTATCTGCCTTAAATATTGTTATCCCCTTATCTTTATCTCCTAAAACTGCCAGAGTGTCTCCAGGCTTTATCCCAAAATAATCTCTTGCTTTTTTCGGAATAACAATCTGCCCTCTTTCACCTACAGTTACAGTTCCGCAGATACATTTCCCATCTTTAAAATCTAACATCTACACCAACTCCTACTTTTCATATTTTTCATACTAAACCATTTTTCACATTTTGTCAACATAATATATTAATGTGTTTATATTATATTATTAAAGTTTGTATCTATTTACTTTTCAACGTTTAATCTTATAATCTGGTAAAAGTTATAGTTGTCGACTAAAATTATAACCAATGTATGATTAAGATTTAGGAGAGAAATCTATGGATTATTTGGAAATAAAAACATTAAAAATATCACAGCAAATGAAGTAGATGAACTGATAAAAAAAAGTAATGTTGGAATTATCGACTGTAGAACTAAAAAAGAAATATGATAATGAAGGAAATTTAGAAAAAAGTTGTATATAATTTAAATGGCGGTATTAAAGTTTATCAAAAGCGTGAATAAATAACTTATCAATCTAAAACAGCCCAACTTGTAACATTTATTTACATTTTTGAAAAATTATAGTAGTATTTTAATGTGGTATTAAAAAAAATTAATACATGATTAACGTTTTATTATTTTTTAGGAGGTAAGAAATGAGAAAAGCATTGTTAGGATTAACTTTATTGACAACCGGCCTGGTTGCCAGCGCTGAGCATTACTCTCAAGATATAAATAAGAATGATGATTTGTTCTTCAACTTTAAGGTTATGCACGGGGCAGATCAAAAAAACCCATTTGGCGGACAAGACGACACTTATTTAGAATTAGAATTTGGTGGAAGAAAAGGAATCATGGACCTCTATGGTTATGTGGATTTACTAAATGTAACTGGTTCTACAGATAATGACTCTTACAATGGAGATAACTTCTTCGCAGAGATCAAACCTAGATTCTCAATCGACGGGATGACAGGAAAGGACCTGTCGATCGGACCGTTCAAAGAATGGTATATCTCTACTTGGATCAAGGCAGGAGACAATGCTTATGATAATGGGGATTTTATTCCTGAAGGAAAAGGCGGATTATGGCATAACGGAATTGGTCTGGGTACCGATGTGGAAGTACCTTGGTTTGGAACTACCGGATTAAGCTTATTGGCTACTTATAAAAGAGAAGATTATGGTTCTAGTGCTGATGGGGAATGGGACGGGTATTCATTCCAGTGGAACTGGTTTAAACCATTACACTTCTTTGAAAATGGATCATTTGTATCTTACCAGGGATATGTAACTTATGATTTTGGTGCTAACAAAGTTCATGAAGATGATGGAAGATCTGATTATTCATTACAATGGTACAATGGAATCTACTGGCATAACAATGACTGGGCAATCGGTTACGGTTTAAAGGTGTACGATAACATGGCTAACCACAAAGATGGTTATGAGTATGCTCCTGGAAAAACTCAAGACACTAGTGGAGTTGGACACTACTTCGATATCGGATATAAGTTCTAAATAAAACTAAAAAAGCTCTTAGAATAATCAATTCTAAGAGCTTTTTTATCTTATCTAAATATCATATCCATTACCATCACCTGGATCAGATAGATCGTATGTTTTATCTTGTATGTTATCCCCTGTCTGTCTCCTCCAATTTCAATGAGTTTTTCCTTTATAGGTTCGCTGGATTCTGCCTCTCTCAGCAGCTTAAAATCTTCTACATCTACTTTATATAGATTCCCCTGTTCTGTAGTCAATATCAGGTTTTTTTCATCCTTAGTAAAGGCTACCGCCTCATATTGATTGACCCTGAAATCCCATTTTAAAGGATGATAGTACACTTCCCCATCAAAAAAATTAGTATTTTTTCTCTCTCTTTTGAACAGGTAGATCCCTTTATAGGTGTTAAAAACCATGGTCATCTCATCATTTGATATATCTGCACCTGTAGCTGCATCCATAAAGTTTGCCAGTCTGGAGCCTCCTAAAAATTTAAACTCATCTATATAGTCGATAATATTAACTCTTCCTATATCTATGTTTTTATCCATCAATCTATACATCTTTGTCCTGCCATACTCTTTATTTAGAATATAGATACTCTTATCTGCATAAAATACAGCTTCATTATTTAATTCTTCCCCGCCCGGGAATCTAAATGTTATCTTGTCTATTTCTTTTTTTTCTACCTTATTTGCACCTGATTTGGGTTCTTTAAACCTGTATAAAACAAAGTTTTTACGAACAAGGTTATCCCCGGTATCTGCCACGATTAAGTTTCCGCTTTTGTCCTTGGCAATATCACCCCAATCCAGATTGGTTGCCCCCTCCAGAAATACTTCCTGATGTTCCCTTGCTCCGTCACTGTCAAATCTGAATCCATGGATACCGGTTCTAGGAGTTTCACCATAATCCACTGAATCTCCGTGGGTCCAATAATAATCTTTTTTTTCTCCTGACAGGACAATCCCTGAAGATTCCTCTATCCCCATCTCCAATATATTAGCTGCAGGTTCAGGTCCGTTTTCCCTGTTATATAAAACCTCTTTTCTCACCTGCCTGTATTGAAATATTGCTAATAATAATGTTATCCCAAGAAATATTAAAATTGTTTTTCTGAGTATATGTCTATTCTTTTTTTTTAGCATTTCTCCACCCCTTAATCGCCTTCGGCGAAATTGATAATTTATAATGAATAATTGAATTCAACCGTTTTTATTAAGTATAACCTATATCCCAGCATTTCACAAAATTAAACTCTCCCTAAATTTTAACCAATAAAAAAGCGACAAGACCGAGGCCTTATCGCTTAATTTCAATTAATTATAAAACTTCAATGTTTGAAGCTTGAGGACCTTTTGCACCTTCAGTTACGTCGAAAGTTACTTCTTCCCCTTCTTTTAAAGTTTTGAATCCTTCTTTGTTGATTTGAGAGAAATGTGCGAAATAATCGTTTCCATCCTCACCTTGAATAAATCCAAATCCTTTTTCTTCGTTGAACCATTTAACTGTACCTTTTAACATGTTGTACCTCCGTGTATTTTTTTCAGATAGAATCCTAGAATCCCATTAAATACAAACACACTTGGTGGTATCAATGAAAGTTCTGCTTTTAGCCATCTGTTTCTTCAGTAAAGTATATTCTATTTATTATCTTTTGTCAACATCATCCATCTCAATATTTTCCTGTATTTCCAGCTTTTTCTAAAAAGAAATCATCTAATCTTTTTCGTATAAATCAGATGCTCAATTCCATTATGATTTTTCTTTTCACTGAATAAAAAACCAAAGTTAAGAAACATTTTTTTAGAGATATCGTTCTCCTCCAAAATATAAGCCAAAATTAATTTAACACCACTTTTTTCAAATTTCAACTCCTCGATAGACCTCTCTATAAAGGCTTTCCCCAATCCTTTCCCTCGATTTTCCTTATCTAAATATATACTGATTATGGATATCTCCCCGTCTATCTCATACCTCATCTGACCTACAATTTTCCCCTTCAGGTCTTTTACCACGTAGATAAGATAATAGGGTGATCTCAGCCAAAATTCATACCACTTCTTATGCTTTTCCCACTCTGATTTTTCTGAATTAGGAGAATATTTTTTTACAAATTCCCTGTGGAGTAGATTATATATTCCGACAATATCGTCTTTTGTTGCTTTACTGATTATATAATTTACTTCCAAAATTTTACTCCTTTAATTTTATTACTCTAATTATACCAAATTTTTATTTTACTTGTCACTAAAAACCTTTTCACTTTTTTTTACTATGAATGATACGAATAAAAATTTCAAAATATCTGATACAGATATTTATGGATTTTAAAATTATCTGTGTTAATCCGCTTTTGTCTGTGCAATCTGTGTCAAAGTATTTTGATTTTCATCTTCACTCTATACTATTTAATAATCATCAATTCCTTAGTTGTATTGTTCAAGATCTCATATCCATTTTTTTTCACCACTACATCATCTTCTATCCTTACTCCTCCAAACCCGTCTATATAGATCCCAGGCTCAATAGTTATAACCATATTTTCTTCCAAGATAAAATCTTCCGCCTTTCCGGATACATTTGGCAGTTCATGAATTTCCAACCCTACTCCATGTCCCAGTCCATGACCAAAGTTTTCCCCATATCCCTTAGATGTTATATGATCTCTCGCAACCTTATCCAATTCTCTCGTACTCACTCCTGCTTTTACTGCATCGATTGCTTTTAACTGTGCCTCTAAAACTGTGTTGTATATAGCCAGGTGTTTTTCGCTGGGCTGATCTCCAAAATAAACTGTTCTTGTCATATCTGAAGCATACCCATTATAAAAACATCCAAAATCAAATTTTACAAATCCGTTCCTGTCTATTTTTTTTTCACTGGCTACCCCATGAGGCATAGCAGATCTGTAGTTAGAAGCAATAATTGTATCAAATGACGGCCCCTCAGCTCCTAATTTTTTCATCTCATATTCCAACTCTGTTTTTATATCATTTTCTACTGCCCCTTCTTTTATTAAAGGCAGGATCTTTGCAAAAGCTTTATCAGCTATATCGGCAGCTTTTCTAATATTTTCAATCTCTGCCTCTGTCTTCACCATTCTAATCCTTGTAAAATTATCCCCCAGGGATATAAATTCTGTATTTTCAAATTTTTCTACATATCCATTGTAGGCAGATAAAGTTATATTTCTATCCTCTATTCCTAATTTTATTATCTTTTCATCCTTCAAAATTTCAGAGATCTTATTCTCTGCCGGTCTTTCGATTACAACAACTTCAAACCCATTGGGGACTACTTCACTATTAGCTTGAGCTACATATCTAAAATCCACCAGAAAATATTTTCCTTTTTTAGTTGCAAGAGCTATCCCGGTTGATCCTGTAAACCCTGTAAAATATCTCAAATTTACCAGATCTGTTATCAATATACCGTCTAAATTTTTATCTTCCATCAATTTTTTCAATTTCATATCTTTCCCCCTGTTTGTTTTATTCCCAATTATAATCTTACATCATTATAGGATTTATAGCAATATGAAAAAAAGTAGGAGTTTGACAGCTTTCAGCCATCAAACTCCTCCTATTTTAGTCGTTTTCCCAATTTTGCGATCTAGTTACAGCTTTTTTCCAGCCCTTATACATAACTTCTTTTTTCTCTTCCTCTAACTTAGGCTCGTACAATTTATCTAAACTCCATCTTTCCGTTATCTCATCCTTGTCATTCCAGAATCCAACGGCAAGCCCAGCTAGGTAAGCTGCTCCTAGAGCTGTAGTTTCAGTTACTACAGGTCT
>JAUXGP010000307.1 GCA_030621995.1 Psychrilyobacter sp. | reverse complement strand
CTTATTTTTATATAAAATAATCTTGTGCTATACTTGTAATGGGTAAAATAAAAAAGAGGTGACTTATGAAAAATAAACCAAAAATAGTGGTACTAGGCGGCGGAACCGGCCTTTCTAATCTGTTGAGAGGGTTAAAGTATTTTCCCTTGGATATAACTGCCATAGTTACGGTAGCAGATGACGGAGGATCTTCAGGAAGACTAAGGACGGAATTTAATATACCGGCCCCGGGAGATATAAGAAACGTTATGATAGCACTTAGTGAATTTGAAAGTAAAGGAGAGGAACTCCTAAATTATAGATTTGGCGGAACCAGTGATCTGGCCGGCCATCCAATAGGTAATCTTATGCTGACAGCCATGATAAATATGGAAGGAAATATAGTTGACGGGATAAAGGCATTGAATGAAGTATTGAATATAAAGGGAACGGTATTGCCTGCAACTTCCAGCAGTTGTACTCTTATTGCAGAGATGGAAGATGGCGAGGTAGTGGTGGGAGAATCTAAGATACCGGCCGTCAACAAAAAAATAAAAAGGGTATATTTTGATAAAAGACCCAAGGCCGTGAGGGAAACTGTATCCGCTATCGAACAGGCAGATATGGTGATAATAGGGATTGGAAGTCTTTATACCAGCATCATGCCGAATTTAATCATAGAGGAGATAAAGGACGCCATATTAAAATCAAAGGCTCATAAAATATATGTATCCAATGCCATGGAGCAGCCGGGGGAAACTACAGGTTATAGTGTAGGAGATCATATTAAAGCTATATACTCCCATGTAGGAATGGAATTTTTTAATTCGGTCATAGTAAATAGTAAAAAGATACCAAATGATATTTTGGAAAAATATAAGGAACAGGATGTTAAGGAGATAAGGATAGATTTGGAAAATCTAAAAAAATATTCCCTTAAAATAATTCAAGAACCATTGATTGAGATAAGTGAAGATAAGACTGTGAGACACAATCCATTGAAATTAGCCTCAACTATATATTCATTGGTATTGGGAAAGATAAAACTGTAAAAAAGGGGGATAAGATTGTATAAATATATATTTGGACCGGTACCTTCCAGGAGATTAGGAGTTTCTCTTGGTGTGGACTTGGTTATGTCTAAAACATGTAATTTGGATTGTATCTACTGTGAGTGCGGATCCACAACTAAATTTTATAATATGAGAGATAGTTATATAGATATAGATAGATTGATAGGGGAAGTTGAAGATATCTTGAAAAATCTGACTCCCGATTATATAACTTTTTCAGGCAGCGGGGAACCGACATTAAATAAAGATCTGGGTAAGATCATAAAAAAAGTAAGAAAGATATACAGTGGTAAAATAGCAGTGATAACTAATTCGACCCTCTTAAATAACTTAGATGTAAGGGAAGCTTTGGAGGAAGCGGATCTGATCATTCCGTCCTTGGATGCCATATCAGAGGATGTATTTAAAAGGATAAACAGACCTATTGAAGGCTTATTTGCTAAAAACATCTTAGATGGGATGACTAAATTTTTATCGACAACTAAAAAAGAGGTATATTTAGAGATCTTTATAGTAGAGGGCATAAACGATGGAGCGGAGGAACTGGAAAAATTTGTGAAATATCTGAGAGATAAAAAGATAACTGTAATTCAATTGAATACCCTGGCTAGGCCAGGGGCGATAAGGGAGATAAAACCAGCTTCCATGAAAAGATTGTCTGAAATTAAAGAATTTTTTATAAATCGCGGCTTAAACTCAGTGGAAATCATAAAAAAATATACCTCCAGGGAAGAACTTCCCAAATACAGTGAAAAATTGGAAAAACTTATCTTAAATATGCTCACCAAGAGAAAGTATAGCATCCATGAGATGGTTGAATTACTCCAAAGAAATGAGGAGGAGCTGTTCAAATATTTAAATATTCTACAAAAAGAAGGAAAGGTAAAGGTGGTTATTGAAAACGACCAAATCTATATAAAATCTTAAAAAATTAATTGACAAAAATCATATTATTTTATATAATAAGTCGTATCTCTGTGAGGGATATAAAATACTCGTGGTTGGATTCCCGAGTGGTCAAAGGGAGCAGACTGTAAATCTGCCGGCTCAGCCTTCGAAGGTTCAAATCCTTCTCCAACCACCATTTTAAAACTGCACAAATTTCTTAAAGTAAATATTTAAGGGAAGGGTGTGGATTTTTTTTTTTAAACGCAGTGAATTAGGCCATGGGGTCATAATATAAATTCAAAAATAATTAAAATTTTTAGGAGGCTTTAACAATGGCAAAAGAGCAATTTGACAGAAGTAAACCACATGTAAATATCGGAACAATAGGTCATGTAGACCATGGAAAGACTACAACAACAGCAGCGATCTCAAAAGTATTATCTGATTTAGGATTAGCTAAAGCAGTAGACTTCGCAAACATCGACCAAGCACCAGAAGAAAGAGAAAGAGGAATCACAATAAACACGGCTCATATCGAATATGAAACTAAAGAAAGACATTACGCACATGTAGATTGTCCTGGCCATGCTGACTATGTTAAGAACATGATCACAGG
>JAUXGP010000036.1 GCA_030621995.1 Psychrilyobacter sp. | reverse complement strand
TGTCAGCATAAGATTACCTATTGGATGGCCGGCCAGATCACTGGTTCCGCCAAATCTATAATTTAGGAGCTCCTCTCCTTTACTTTCAAATTCACTCAGCGCTATCATAACATTTCTTATATCACCTGGTGCCGGTATATTAAATTCTGTCCTAAGTCTCCCTGAAGATCCTCCGTCATCTGCCACTGTAACTATCGCAGTTATATCCAAGGGAAAATACTTTAACCCTCTCAACAAATTAGAGAGACCGGTTCCACCACCCAGTACCACTATCTTTGGTTTATTCTCCATAAGTCACCTCTTTTTTTACTTTACTCATTATAAGTATAGCACAAGATCTTTTCATAACATAAAAAAATAAGGAGTAATTAAGTCGCCTCAATTACCCCTTACTATAATAGTATTTTATTATTTTAACTCCTCCAATAAACTTCTATTAGATTTAATCATGGTTTTCACCATTAATTTGTTGATAATTTGATACCATTTATAGGTCATACCTTCCATACCTTTAACAGAGTCCACTACCATCTTCTTTAAAAATTCCAATTCATCAAAACTCATCTTGATTTCAGTTACAGTTTTCTTACTACATTCAGCTTTTAAGTATGTCAGGAAGTCTAAAACACCTTTCATTTGAGGGTTATTTTCAGAACCCATTTGTTTTTGGATCTCCTCTACAAATTTACCTAAAAACTTCTTATTATGTTTAGAGATCTTCACAGTATACTTTCTCTTTCCTTTTCCTATTCTCTGCATAGCATTTTGGATACCCATCATACCTGACATATTTTTCATTTGCATTCCATTCATATTTTGCCCCTTCATATTCCCTCCATTATTCCACTTTCCCGATTATTTTTTCTATATCTATTCGTGTGATGTGACCCTCCCGTAATATCTTGGGAATACCTCTCATATCGATTATAGTTGACTCTACCCCTTTAGGTGTTTCGTTATCATCTATCACTATCTCTACCCTGGATTTGATCTTTTCACTGAGTTCATCATATGATCTGGGGCTGGGTTCCCCTGATATATTGGCACTTGTGGTAGCTAGTATACCGCCACAGGTTTCTATAATTTTTATGGAAATTTTATGGTTTGGGATCCTTACCCCTACACTGCTGCCGTTAGATACCATATTAGGAGGTATTATCCTCTTCTTATCCAAAATTATTGTGAGCCCGCCGGGCCAAAAAGTTTTTATTAATATTTCTATTTTTTTTCTATTCAGCTCATTTATTAGAGCAACTTTTTCTACATATTTTTCATCACTCAAAAGAGCTATCAAGGGAGATTTTTCATCTCTTTCCTTTACTTCATAGATCTTGTCCAATGATTTTTTCACATCAATACTTGCTCCCAATCCATACACTGTATCGGTGGGATAAATTATTAGAGCTCCATTAGCTACCATATTTGAAATTTTCTCATAATTTAAATTACTGTTTTCAAATAACTTTTTCATAACTACCTCTTTTTTTATGACATTTATTTAATATTTTATCATATTTCACCAATTTCCTCAAGATAGGAAAAAAAAAGGAAGCCCATGGGACTTCCAATTATATAATTTAATTTATTTCAAATAATTCACTGATTGATCTATTTTCAATTACCCTTCTAATTCCTTCGGCAAATAATTTATCTACAGATAAGATTTTAACTTTAGATATTTTTTTCTCTTCAGGTATCTCGATAGTATCTGTGATTATGATCTTCTTCAGCGGTGACGCTTCCAATCTTTCCATTGCAGGTCCTGAGAATACTGCATGAGTACAACATGCATATGAAGCTATCGCTCCCATATCCATAATAGCTTGTGCTCCATTAGTAATAGTTCCAGCTGTATCTATCATATCATCTATAAAGATAGCTGTTTTCCCCTCTACCTCTCCTATTATATTCATGATCTCTGACATATTAGGTTTTGGTCTTCTCTTGTCTATGATTGCGATCTTACAATCCAACCATTTAGCTAATTCTCTGGCTCTTTTTACTCCACCGATATCTGGAGATACTACTACTACTTCATCTCCCATTAATCCATGCTCTATAAAGTTTTTAGCTAAGATAGGTAATGCCTTAAAGTGGTCTACTGGAATATCAAAGAACCCTTGGATTTGATTGGCATGCAAATCCATAGTCATTATTCTTGTAGCTCCCGCTGTTGTCAGTAAGTTAGCCACCAACTTAGATGTAATAGGCTCTCTTGGGCTGGCTTTTCTATCCTGTCTAGCATATCCATAATATGGCATAACTACAGTGATTTCTTTAGCTGAGGCTCTTTTTAATGCGTCGATAAATATTAATAATTCCATTATGCTCTCATTTACCGGCTCTGTTGTTGGTTGAATTATAAATACATGACAACCTCTAACTGGTTCCTTAATTTTAGTAAGAACTTCTCCATCTGCAAATCTAAGTACTTCCGATTGACCTATTGATACTCCTAAATGTTTTACAATTTTGTTTGCTAAACTAACATTTGATGTCCCAGTGAAAATCTTTACGTTCTTGGCATTTTTAATCATGGTTATTTAGTCCACTCCTTCTTAATAAACTGCTTTCCTCTAGCCACTGCTAATGCTCTAGCAGGTACATTCTTAGTAATTACAGACCCGGCTCCTATTACCGCTGAATCTCCTATATTGATAGGTGCCACTAATTTTGTATCACTTCCAACAAATACATTCTTCCCCATTACTGTTTTATGTTTATTAACACCGTCATAGTTACAAGTTATCGTTCCTGCTCCTATATTGGTGTATTCACCTATTTCAGCATCTCCCAAATAAGTTAGATGTCCGGCTTTTACTCCCTTTTCCAGGGTAGTTTTTTTAGTTTCTACAAAGTTCCCTATATGCACCTCTTCCTTCAGGTGTGTTTTAGGTCTTATGTGTGCAAAAGGTCCTATGGTAACTCTATCCTCTATGATTGATTCCTCTATTACCGAAGATTCTATCCTGATATCGTTCCCTATCTTGGAATCTATTATCCTGGTATTCCCCAAGATTTCGTTATTTTCCCCGATAACAGTATCCCCACAAATAACTGCATTTGGATAGATCACTGTATCCCTGCCAATTTTGACACTTTCCTCTATATATGTCGAAGATGGATCTATCAGGATTGCTCCTTCCTCCATCAATTCTATATTTTTTCTTATTCGGAGTACCTCTTCTGCCTGTGACAGCTGTACTTTAGAATTTACTCCTAAAATTTCTATATTGTCCTCTAATATAAAACTCTCTACCACTTCATTTTCTTCTACCTGAATCTTGATTACATCGGTCAGGTAGTATTCTCCCTGGGCATTGTTGTTATCCATCCTAGACAGTGCTGTAAATAATTTTTTACTGTTAAACACATATACACCTGCATTAACTTCTTTTATTGCCTGTATTTCAAAGTCCGCCTCTTTTTGTTCAACAATTGCTTTTACCAGTCCATCTTTTTTTACTATCCTTCCATACCCGAATGGATCCTCATAGATAGATGTTAAGATAGTTGTCGTTGCTTTAGTAGCCAGATGTTTCTCATATAATTTTTCCAAAGTTTCTGCTTTTAATAGTGGGGTATCACCACAGACTACCAGGATATTTCCATCGTAATCTTCTAACTCTTCCTTAGCCATCATCACTGCATGACCTGTTCCAAGTTGTTCCTCCTGCACTACATAGGTATTTTTTTCTCCTATTGCCTCTAATACCACTTCTTTTTTATGTCCTAAGACCAGGATATTTTTTTCTACTCCCAATCTATCTAAAATATTCATTATTTTTTTTACCATTGGTACACCATTTACTTTGTGTACAACCTTTGGCAGATCGGATTTCATCCTAGTACCTTTTCCTGCTGCTAATATAAGTGAAATCAATTTCATCTCTCCACCACCCCTTGATTTATTACCTAAAAGTATAGCATAATTGTTAAGTTTTTTCAATTTTTAAAGGCAGGCTTTACATTTGATAAAAAGGAGTTCAATTACCACAGGTAATCAAACTCCCTTCTATATTTTTCTTAGTTTTCAGCTTTTAAAAAATAAAATCGACTATATCTTATGTTTTGGGAAATATTTAGTATGCAGCAATTTATGAGCTTTATGACTCATTGGTTTACCTAAATGTTTCTCATAAAGATCTTGTATATATTTATTCTCATGAGATTTTCTCATAGCCTTATTGTCATCTATATTTTGTATTCCTTCTGCTCTTCTAGTAACTACACTAAAGTCTCCATGATGGTAAGGTTGTCCTCCTCCACCGACACATCCACCTTTACACGCCATTATTTCAATAGCATGATAATCAGCTTCTCCTGCCCTTATCTTATCCAACATCTTTCTGGCTTCTCCCAGACCATGAGCTATTCCTATTTTCAGGTCAAAGTCTCCTACTTTTACAGTAGCAGATGTAAATCCGTCAAATCCTCTTAGTGCTTCAAAGTCAACACTTTCCAATGTTTCACCAGTCATCCATTCATATGCAGTTCTAGTAGCGGCTTCTATTACCCCACCAGTTCTACCAAAAATATCCGCTGCTCCAGATGACTCTCCTAACGGATTATCATACTCTGAATCTTCTAAACTCATAAGATCAATATTAGCCTGCTTCAATAATTTAGCCAGTTCTCTGGTTGAGATAGAATAATCCACATCTGGATTCCCATCCACTTTAAATTCATCTCTAGAAGATTCATATTTTTTAGCCAGACAAGGCATTACAGAAACTACAATAAGATCTTCTCTCTTAATTCCTTCTTCTTTAGCCCAAATTCCTTTAGCTACTGCACCAAACATTTGTTGAGGTGACTTAGCTGAAGATGGTACATCTAACATATCCGGATAATTATGCTCAAAGAATTTTACCCATGCCGGGCAGCAAGAAGTCAATAACGGTAATTTCACAGTCTTATCTCCTGCCAGGAATCTTTCCAATCTATCTTTTAATTCCGATGCCTCTTCCATTATTGTAAGGTCAGCAGCCCAGTTAGTATCGAATACTTGATCAAAACCTAAATTCCTCAATCCTGTTATCATCTTATTGGTTACATTTGTTCCCGGTTCCTCTCCAAATTCTTCCCCTAAAGCTACTCTTACAGCTGGAGCGACTTGAACTATTACTTTTTTCTTAGGATCAGCCAGGTCTTTTACCAACTTCCAAGTATGATCATTTTCATGCAGTGCTCCTACCGGACATACTGCCACACATTGACCACAGTAAGTACACACACTGTCTTCTAAGTTTTTTTCAAATGCCGTGGCAACTACCGATTCGAATCCTCTATTAACTCCCGATAAAGCTCCTACAGTCTGCACTACATTACACATAGTTTCACATCTTCTACACATGATACACTTATCCATATCCCTTATGATAGAGGGTGAGTAGTCAGGTCTATATGTAGACATCTCCCCTTCAAATCTTACCTCTCTTACACCTAATTGAACGGCTAGATCTTGAAGTTCACACTCCCCGTTTTTAGAACATGACAAACAGTCCTTAGGGTGATCCGATAACAGAAGTTCCATTATAGTTCTTCTTTTCTGCATTACATTCATTGTATTGGTTTTCACTACCATTCCTTCATGGACTGGAGTAGCACAAGAAGGAGCTAAGTTTCTTCTTCCCTCTACCTCTACAACACATATTCTACATGATGCACAATCATTTTTATAATCGTCTTCCCCCATCTGTAAATGACATAATGTAGGAATATAAATTCCTAATGATTCAGCAGCAGAAAGAATCGTCGCTTCCTTGGGAACTGCTATTGATTTACCATCTATGATAACATTTATTAATTTCATTGGTTTTTTACACACTCCCTTTTAGGGGGTAGGCACAAGACACTACCCTTACTTTTAATTTTAATTATCCTCTATCTATAGCCCCAAACTTACACTTATCATAACAAGCACCACACTTGATACATTTTTCAGCATCGATTACATGCATTTCCTTAACCTTTCCTGAAATACAGTTAACCGGACATACTCTGGCACATGCTGTGCAGCCAATACACTTATCGTTGATTGAATAAGTTAATAGATCTTCACATTTCCCTGCCGGACACTTCTTATCTATTACATGGGCTACATATTCATCCCAGAAATTATTCAAAGTTGAAAGGATCGGGTTAGGAGCTGTTTGACCTAATCCGCATAATGAAGTATCCTTTATTGTTTCAGATAGTTCCTTCATTAACTCAAGGTCTTCCATAGTTCCATTACCTTTAGTTATTTTTTCCAGCATCTCCAACAATCTCTTGTTCCCGATTCTACATGGTGTACATTTCCCGCAAGATTCTTCCACTGTAAATTCTAAATAGAATTTAGATACTGCAACCATACAGTCATCTTCATCCATTACGATCATTCCACCAGATCCCATCATAGATCCGATAGCTGTCAATGAATCAAAATCAATTTTAACATCCAGGTCTTTTTCAGTAAGACATCCACCAGACGGTCCTCCTGTTTGAACAGCTTTAAATTTCTTACCATTTCTTATTCCACCACCAATCTCAAAGATTACCTCTCTAAGGGTAGTTCCCATAGGTACTTCCACTAATCCTACGTTATTTATTTTCCCTGCCAAGGCAAATACCTTAGTTCCGGATGATTTTTCTGTTCCTATACCTTTATACCATTCTCCACCATTTAAGATGATCTCTGGAATATTAGCAAAAGTTTCAACGTTGTTTACATTTGTTGGTTTACCCCAGTATCCTGATTCAGCCGGGAATGGAGGTTTTGAAGTAGGTTCTCCCCTTTCTCCTTCCATAGAATGAATAAGTGCAGTTTCCTCACCGCATACAAATGCTCCGGCTCCATATTTAATCTCAATATCAAAATCAAATCCTGAGTTTAAGATATTATCTCCTAACATCCCATATTCTTTTGCTTGATCCATTGCTTTTTTCAATCTATTTATAGCTAACGGGTATTCAGCTCTTATATATACGAGTCCCTTAGTTGCTCCGGTAGAATATCCGCAGATTGCCATGGCTTCAATTACCGAATGAGCATCTCCTTCTAAGATAGATCTATCCATAAATGCTCCGGGATCTCCCTCATCGGCATTACATACTACATATTTTTGATCTGCATCATTATTTAATGCAAATTGCCATTTCAAACCTGTAGGGAATCCTCCTCCCCCTCTTCCACGAAGACCAGACAGCTTCATCTCATCGATTACTTCCTGCTGAGTCATCTCTGTCAATACCTTTCCTAATGCCTGGTATCCTCTATTTCCAAAATACTCATTGATGTTTTCCGGATCTATTAATCCACAGTTTCTAAGAGCTATCCTTTGTTGTTTTTTATAAAATTCCATATGATCAGAATCTTGTATTCTCTTTTTAGTAACTGGATCTCTAAATAACAGAGTCTCTATCTTTTCACCTTTAATCAGATCTTCCTCTACTATCCTGGCAGCATCCTCAGGTTTTACCTCTACATAGAATGTATTATCAGGGACAATCTTTACGATTGGTCCTTTTTCACAGAATCCAAAACATCCTGTTTTAATTACTTGTACATCCTCACTCATACCCTTTTCTGCCAATAAATTTTCTATATTTTCAGCTATTGTCCCAGCTTTTGATGACATACAGCCTGTCCCTCCACAAATCAGGACGTGTTTCTTATAAGCCATTAATTTTACCTCCTAAAATTAGTGATTACATTGTTTTGTTCCATTATTATCTACTAAAAACTCCTCTATTTCCAGAGTATCTTTAAGATATTTTTTTATAAGTTTAACTGCCTCTTCAGGATCTACATTCCCAAAAACTAAATTCCCCTTATTTGGAATAATTATTTCTAAACTTGGAAATTCTCCTCCATATCCTAAAAATTCAGTTTTATACAGAGCTACATTTTCTATTTCTTCATTTTCTATAAGATCAACTATAGATTTTATAACTAAGTCGGTATTTTTAAGAGCCACTTCATTATGAGATGGTACTCCTACCTTTACCTTAATTAAACTATCTAGATCCTTTCATTTTTTTCTGATTTTTATTAACTCTTCACATTCCTTTCCTTTTTTTAGCAATTCTTCCATCGAAGTAATCTTTTTAGACATCTTTGATCCCCCCATTTTATTTATATTTTGCCAATATTCCCTCTACATCACGAGCTTCATCCTTACCGAATACATCCTCACCAACCAATACAACTGGTGCTAATCCACAGGCTCCTACACATCTAAGTGCATCTATTGAATACATCCCATCCAATGTAGTTTCCCCTGCTTTTATTCCCAATTTATTTTCAAAATCTTTTAACACTTTATCTGATCCTCTTACGAAACAAGCTGTCCCCATACATACCGAGATGGGAAATTTCCCCTTAGGTGTCATCGTGAAGAATGAATAGAAACTTACTACTCCATATATCTTAGCTAAAGATAGATCCAGTCTATCAGCTACAAACTCTTGGATCTCCACCGGGAGATAACCAAATATCTCTTGAGCCTTATGTAAGACCGTGATTAGTGCTCCTTTTTTTTCAGGTAATCCAATTATAAATTCATCTAATTGGTTAAAACATTCTTGCTTTAGTGTGTTTTTACAAGACATTTTTTTCCTCCTCCTAAATTATAAATCAATTATGGTAACCATAATTCTTTAGTTATTAATTTCACTTTACTTTACATCAATATTATACAATATTTTCTTTTTTTTGTTAAGTTTTTTTATGCCAAAGTGTATACAAAACAAACAGTTCAGCCTATATTTAGACTATCAAACTAATTAAAACTTAAATTAAAATCATTTAATACTCAAAAACAAAATAACTCTGAATTCTAAAAAAAATCTGTTCCCCCCTTTTAAAATCGCGATGTTTTTCTTTTTAAAAAACTCCTCTATTTTTAAAATATCAATTTATAACCATTTCACTAGACATTTGAAACAAATTTTGCCCTTGTTATTATACTAATATTCTTTTAAAATACCTTTTTCATACCGCCTTAAATTTTAATTAAACTTTTGGCATAAATATTTTTTCTCTTTTCTACGTAAATTATAATTTTTTTAATTTAGATTTTAGATTTTTTCTTCCTTTATAAAGAATTTACATTTACTATTTTCTCTCATTATTTTTACCACACTCCTGAGATATCATGTACTGCACCGACTAAAATATCAGTCAATTCTCTCAAAAATAATCTTTATCCATAAAAATAAGGATCACTACAACTTAATGCAGTAATCCTTATTGTGTTTTATTTCAAATTTTCATATGCTTCATTTATTTGTTTAAACTTCGCTTCATACTTATATCTTGTTGCTTCATCTAGATTGTTAGCTTTATCTGGATGAAATTTTCTTGCCATGCCTCTATAAGCCTTCTTTATTTCTTCTGGACTTGCGTCCTTATTCACCTCTAATTCAGCATAATATTTATCCTTATTTACAACATAACCAGGATGACCGCCATTTGTTTGCCTTTGGTAGTTCCCGTAGTTTCCACCGGCTGCCTGCCTGAAAAACTCTTCAAAATCTTGAGCATTTCCAGAATTTGTGTTTGTGTTTCTATAATAATATGTTTTTGTAGTTCTTCGTGTTTGTTTTTTTCCAAATATCAACCTTAACACTATAAATATTAAAATTATTGGTAAAAATGTAATAAACGCTGATCCTAAAAAAAAGATCAAAACAGAAACTATTGCTATTACCGGCAGAGCTCTTAAAGTATTTTTTAATCCTGTGAATAACAGCGATATCGCAGCTATAAACGCTAATATATAAATCATTTTTTTTATTCCTCCTAGACCTCTTTCAATCTTTTTTATAACTCAAAGATTTCATCTCAATCTTTAATAAGTAAATTTCACATCTTTTCTATTTCTTTTAACTCCATCAAATTTACATTTCTAACTCCTTAATCCCAATTCATAACACATTTAGTATCTAGATATTATACCTCTATTTACAAAAAGTGTCAAATATATAAAAAAATCAGGACACAAATCCTGATTAAAATTTTATTTGGTGGAGATAAGCGGGGTCGAACCGCTGACCTCCGCAGTGCAAGTGCGGCGCTCTCCCAACTGAGCTATATCCCCAAAGTTGAGTTTAGCAAGTTCCTATCCTCCCAAGGGGCTGCCCCCTAAGTACTTTCGGCGTTTATGGACTTAACTTCTGGGTTCGAAATGTGACCAGGTGTATCCCCATAGCTATTCTTACTAAACATATGGCGCTTCTTGCAGGACTTGAACCTGCGACAACTCGATTAACAGTCGAGCGCTCTACCAACTGAGCTAAAGAAGCATTTTGAAAGACTTGGCAAGTTCCTATCCTCCCAAGGGGCTGCCCCCTAAGTACTTTCGGCGTTTACGGACTTAACTTCTGGGTTCGGAATGTGACCAGGTGTACCCCCGTAGCTTTTCTTAC
>JAUXGP010000279.1 GCA_030621995.1 Psychrilyobacter sp. | reverse complement strand
TTTTTTTTAATTCATTATATAACTTTATTATGATAACTATTCATTTAAAATATGTTAAATAAATAATGTTCTTAAATAAATAACAGTATTTCAATTATATTTTTGTTTTTTTCCTTGATACACTTAGCTTCTCAAAAAAAGTTTATTATTCAGATAAACAAATAAGCGGATTATGTCACAGAAAGTCTTTCCTTTATATTTCCTCCTTACAAGGATAAAATTATTTTTTTCACTTGACTTTGTGTTCTTTATATAGTAAAAATGTATTGTAACGAATCTATGAATTAGTTTTCATTTTATTAGATAGGTAACATAAATAAAATATATAATAGAGGAGCATTTATTGTGGTAACTTTTAGCATCCAAAAGATCGAAAGATCTTCAGAGGTTGAGAGTGAAGGACTTAATTGCCGAAAGGTTAGATCCATCCCAGGAACTAATCTTGGTCAATATGGAAAATCCATTTTGACTGTCACAACTTCGGTTGTGGAGAGCTATTCTTTAGTTCTTGGTAATTTTCTATCCCAACCAAAATAAGTGTTTTTTTTGTACAAAAAATTAAATCAAATTAAATATAAAGGGGGCAATATGAAAGAAGTGATGATTAGGTTAAGGATGAGTACCCATGATGCTCATTATGGTGGTAACTTAGTAGATGGTGCCAGGATGCTGGGTTTATTTGGAGATGTAGCTACTGAACTACTTATCAGACAAGATGGTGACGAAGGGTTATTTAAGGCCTATGACAATGTCGAGTTCATGGCTCCTGTATATGCCGGTGATTTTATCGAAGCTGTGGGTTATATAGAAAAAGTTGGAAATACATCCAGAAGGATGGTTTTTGAAGCCAGAAAGGTAATCGTTCCTAGACCTGATATAAGTGATTCTGCATGCGAAGTCTTAGCAGAACCAATCGTTGTCTGCAGAGCCACTGGAACTTGTGTTACACCTAAAGATAAACAAAGAAATTAAAAGCGTGACGCTTTACCCAGATAAGCGTAATTTAAATTTTTAAAGTTAATTTATGCTTTCTTAGAGAATAAAAAGGGAGGCAATAATGGAAAAATTAATCATAACAGCTGCCATATGCGGAGCCGAGGTTACCAAGGAACACAATCCTAACATTCCTTATACTGTAGAAGAAATTGTAAAGGAAGCATATGGAGCATATATAGAGGGAGCCAGTATCATACATCTTCATGTAAGGGAGGATAACGGTACTCCTACTCAGTCAAAGGAACGATTTAAAATATGTATGGACGCTATCAAAGAAAAGTGTCCGGATGTTATTGTCCAGCCATCTACCGGCGGAGCTGTAGGGATGGCCAATGAAGAGAGGCTGCAGCCTACAGAATTATCCCCTGAGATGGCAACGCTGGATTGCGGGACTTTAAATTTCGGCGGAGATGAAGTCTTTACCAATACAGAGAATACCATCAAAGAATTTGGTAAAAAGATGATAGAGAGGGGGATCAAACCTGAACTGGAGTGTTTTGATAAATCTATGATTGAGATGGCTGTCAGGTTAAATAAAAAAGGATTTATTGAATCACCCATGCATTTTAGCTTTGTAATGGGAGTCAACGGCGGGATTGGAGGAGAGTTGAGAGACTTCTTATTCTTGAGAGATAGTCTGCCTATGGGATCTACTTACTCAGTTGCCGGTCTTGGAAGATTTGAGTTTTCATTGGCTGCAGCAGCTATCATAAGCGGCGGTCATGTAAGGGTTGGTTTTGAAGATAATATCTATTTAGAAAAGGGTGTCTTGGCAGAATCTAATGGTGTATTGGTAGCTAAAGTGGTAAGGATTGCCAAAGAGCTGGGCAGGCAGATAGCCACACCGGCAGAAGCAAGAGCTATATTAGGATTATAAGGGGGATAAAAATGATAAAAGGATGTCCGTTTGGAACACACAGAGTAATAAAACCTATGGGAACTATGCCGCAGGCTGCATTAAAAATTGACAACACTATGAAGATTAAAGACAATGAGTTGTTGATAGATGTAATGACATTAAACATTGATTCAGCTTCATTTACACAAATAAAGGAAGCGTGCAATAAGGATATAGATAAGATGACTGCTATGATCACTGAGATTGTAGGAGAGAGAGGAAAGATGCAAAATCCAGTAACTGGATCTGGAGGAATGCTGATCGGTGTTGTTAAAGAGATCGGTTCTGATTTTCCTGATAAATCTTTAAAAGTAGGAGATAAATTAGCTACCTTAGTTTCATTGTCTCTTACACCGTTGAAGATCGATAAGATTAAAAATGTAAATATCTCCAATGACCAAGTTGATATAGATGGACAGGCTATTTTATTTGAAACCGGTCTTTATTCTGTATTACCTACAGATATCCCTGAAAAACTAGCTTTAGCAGCACTTGACGTAGCCGGTGCTCCTGCTCAGGTAGAAAGATTAGTTAAAGAAGGTGACACCGTTTGTATTATTGGCGGGGGTGGAAAATCCGGTGTTTTATGTGCTCATCAAGCCATGGTAAATGCTGGAGATTCTGGTAAAGTTATCGTTATTGAATACAGTGAAGAAAATGCCCAAAGAATATTGGATATGAATTTAGCTCACCATGTAATTATTGCAGATGCTACTAAACCTGTTGAAGTTTATGAAAAAGTAAAAGAGATCACAGGGGAAGATGTGTGTGATGTAGTTATCAACAATGTTAATGTAGCTAATACAGAGATGTCATCTATCCTTATTACAGAGGACAATGGGGTAGTTTATTTCTTCTCCATGGCAACATCATTTACAAAGGCTGCTTTAGGAGCTGAAGGAGTAGGAAAAGATGTACAAATGATCGTAGGAAATGGATACGCTAAGGGCCA
>JAUXGP010000181.1 GCA_030621995.1 Psychrilyobacter sp. | reverse complement strand
GGGGCAAAAGATGTGATGAATACAAATGATTCTCTCAAGAAAAAATATAACAAGAAAATAAAAACAAGAAGCGGGGAAAGAAAATAAATAAAAAAAATCAAATTTTTAAATTTGTATAATCGGTGTCAGAGAAAATGCTGATTAATAAATGTTGGTGAAAAAATTGTAGGATTAAAAACTTTTTTCAGTATAGAATTTATAGAAAGAAATTTATACAGGAGGAGGGGTTACTTTGAAGGAAGGTTTTACAGTTAATTTAGGTAATTTACTATTATCCCTATCGGAATCTGTAGATATGGCTAATCAAAATTCATCACAGCATCAATTGAGAACAGCTTTTATTGCGTTAGAATTAGCAAAATGTCTTAATTTAGATGAAATAACTATAGAAAATATATTTATAGCTTCTCTATTGCATGATATTGGAAAAAAAATTGATTCAGAGGAAAGTATAGATTATGAGCTGCAGTGTAAAAGGGGTGAATTATTTGTTCAAAGGGTACCATTATTAAAAAGTGCTGCTAAAATTATAAGGTATCATTTTTTAGACTGGAAAGACTGGAAGGGGAGTATTGATAAACCCCTGACTATTTCTTCCCAAATTATCCTCCTGGCCAACTTTGTAGATATGATGATTAGCAGGGATAGATATATTCTCCACCAGGTAGATAATATATGGAAAGAACTGGTTAGATTAGAGGATGGGTTCTTAAATAGTAAGGTAGTGGGAGGATTTAAAGAGATTTCAACCAAGGAGGAGTTCTGGTTTGACCTTACATCAGATCGACTGTATTCCATACTTTTACATGACGGACCTCTGAAGAAAAAGGAGATTAATTTAGATGAGCTTGCCAGTATGGGGGAGCTCTTTAAGGGTGTGGTAGATTTTAAATCAAAGTATACCATTACCCATACTACGGGAGTTTCGGCTTGTTCTGAGATGTTAGGAAACTTATTTGGTCTTACAGAGTTAGAGGTTAAGGTCTTAGGGATTGCTGCAAATTTTCATGATTTGGGTAAACTTATAGTTCCAAACAGTATCTTGGAGAAAAAAGGTGAGCTTACCAGGGAAGAGTTTGAAATTGTTAAAAGCCACCCCTATTATACCCATCAGGTTTTGAGCTCCATAGGCGGTCTGCAGCAGATTGTACAGTGGGCCTCCTACCACCATGAAAGGCTGGATGGGAGCGGGTATCCATTTCATTGTGTAGCCAAAGATTTAGATACAGGAGCCAGGATTATAGCAGTCTCAGACATATTTATCTCTAGAATGGAAAGAAAATCATATAGAAATGAGATGGGCAGGGATGAAATATATGAAATAATGAAAAAAATGGGGCGGAATAATTTTATAGATATGAAATTTGTAGACTTGTTGTTTGATAACTTTCAAATAATAGTAAACTATATCCATATTAAACAGGAAAAAACTATGGATTTTTATAGGAACTATATAGAACATACATGGAGAGAAGATGATATATATTGAGAAAAACAGGCTGATTTTAGAGGGGAAACCCTTTAAAATCAGCCTGTTTTATTGATGGGTTTTTTTAAAAATATCCATAGATTCCATAGACCTGGATCATCAATTTTTTAAACTCCTCCAATTCCTCAAAGGTGTGAATAACATTCAATCTGTCACCCACATCATCTAAAATATAAACTGTTATTTTTTCCTTTAGATTTTTTTCTATCGTGACTAATAGTCTGTCAAACTCCAGATAATTTTGGTCGTGGAGTAATTTTTTTATATCTTTAATTTTTAAATTCAATGGATAACTCCCTATCTTTTGATATATGTTCTATGAACGTTTTTCATGATTTCTATCCTGTATTCAGCATAATGAGAAGCAGCAGCATGAGTAGAGATGTTTTGCTCATTGGCAATCTTGTAGATATCTAATAATCTGTCGTAGATTAATTCAGAATCATGGAGTGCACTGACTCTGTCATATCCTTTGATTTCATAGTAAACGTTGATTAATCCGGCAGCATTGATAACATAGTCTGGAGCATAAACGATACCTTTATCTCTTAAGATGTCAGCATGTGAGTCTTCTTTTAATACGTTGTTTGAAGATCCGGCAATAGCTTTACACTTAAATTGAGGGATAGTGACCTCATTGATAACTCCTCCAAGTGCACAAGGAGCGAATAAATCCACATCTAATCCATATATATCATCCGGAGCAACGAATTCAACTTCAGGATGCTCAGCTTTCATTCTGGCAATATGCTCTTCGTTTATTTCAGTGAAGTAGATCTTTTTAGCTTTTTCCTGAGTATAAGTATCAGTCAGGAAATCATATCCCAATAAGTATTTGATTAAGAAATAACCTGTTTGTCCTGCACCCTGGACAGCGAAAGTTTTGTCAGCCACAGAATCAGATCCGAAAGCTTCTTTTAAAGTAGCTTTTAATCCAGAAAATACACCCCATGCAGTAACAGGTGAAGGGTTTCCACTTTTACCAGGTAATCCGACAACATGGTCAGTTTCCATAGCTAAGAATAACATATCTTTAGTAGATGTATTTACATCTTCAGCAGTGATATACCTGCCATTTAATGATTGAACGAATCTTCCCAATCCCCTGAAGTAAGCTTCAGATTTAACTTTCTTAGGATCTCCAATAAGAACAGTTTTTCCGCCGCCAAGATTTAAACCAGCACAAGCAGCCTTGTATGTCATCCCTCTGCTAAGTCTGAGCACATCTTCGGTAGCTTCGTCCTCAGTAGCGTAGTCCCATAACCTGGTCCCGCCTAAGGCAGGTCCTAAAGTAGTATCATGGATACCGGTGATTCCCTTTAATCCGGTAGTTTTGTCGTGAAAGAACACCAATTGCTCATGTCCGAATTTTTCCATATAGTCAAAAATTTTCATAAAATTAATACCTCCTAAAATATTTCTATCCAGTCAACAATAAGTTTATCTCTACTACTATAATATATCACTTTTTCAAAAAAATAAAGAAAAAAGGAAGTTTTAACTTCCTTTTTTCTATTTCTAACTTCTATCTTTTGATATAAGTTCTGTTTATGTTTTTCATAGTTTCCATTCTATGCTCAGCATATTGAGAAGCAGCAGCATGAGTAGAGATATTTTGCTCATTGGCAATCTTGTAGATATCTAATAATCTGTCGTAGATTAATTCAGAATCATGAAGTGCATTGACTCTGTTGTATCCTTTGATTTCATAGTAAACATTGATCAATCCAGCAGCATTGATAACATAATCTGGAGCATAAACGATACCTTTTTCTCTTAAGATGTCAGCATGTGAATCTTCTTTTAATACGTTGTTTGAAGATCCGGCAATAGCTTTACACTTAAATTGAGGGATAGTCTCGTCATTGATAACTCCTCCAAGTGCACAAGGAGCGAATAAATCCACATCTAATCCATATATATCATCTGGAGCAACGAATTCAACTTCAGGATGCTCAGCCTTCATTCTAGCAATATGCTCTTCATTTATCTCTGTGAAGTAGATCTTTTTAGCTTTTTCTTGAGTATAAGTATCAGTTAAGAAATCATATCCCAATAAGTATTTGATTAAGAAATAACCTGTTTGTCCTGCACCCTGTACAGCGAAAGTTCTGTCAGCCACAGAGTCAGATCCAAAAGCTTCCTTTAAAGTAGCTTTTAATCCGGCAAATGTTCCCCATGCAGTAACAGGTGAAGGGTTTCCACTCTTACCAGGTAATCCGACAACATGGTCAGTTTCCATAGCTAAGAATAACATATCTTTAGTAGATGTATTTACATCTTCAGCAGTAATATATCTACCATTTAATGATTGAACAAATCTTCCTAATCCTCTGAAGTAAGCTTCAGATTTAACTTTCTTAGGATCTCCAATAAGAACAGTTTTTCCACCACCAAGATTTAAACCAGCACAAGCAGCCTTATATGTCATACCTCTACTAAGTCTTAATACATCTTCAATAGCTTCTTCCTCAGTAGCGTAGTTCCATAATCTAGTTCCACCTAAGGCAGGTCCTAAAGTAGTATCGTGGATACCGGTAATCCCTTTTAATCCAGTAGCTTTGTCATGAAAGAACACCAATTGCTCATGTCCAAATTTCTCCATGTAGTCAAACTTTTTCATTATTAATCCCCCTTTGAGTTATATTGTTTTATTTGCAAACATTTAAGTTGTTAATTTATCACTAATAAGTTTATAATCTATTTTTTTGTAAAAATCAAGGCTTTTTTTAAAATAAAAAATGTTTTTTTC
>JAUXGP010000115.1 GCA_030621995.1 Psychrilyobacter sp. | reverse complement strand
GTAAGAAAAGCTACGGGGGTACACCTGGTCACATTCCGAACCCAGAAGTTAAGTCCGTAAACGCCGAAAGTACTTAGGGGGCAGCCCCTTGGGAGGATAGGAACTTGCCAAGTCTTTTTTATTTTTTGGATTGAGATAATATGCGCCACTAGCTCAGCTGGTAGAGCACTCGACTTTTAATCGAGTTGTCACAGGTTCAAACCCTGTGTGGCGCACCATAATTAAGTAAATACTAGAGTCATCAATTAATTTTGGCGGCTCTTTTTTTGTGCTTAATTTTTTTATATAACTTGAAAAAAATGATAGCTTAGTTTATACTTAGATGCAGTATGGAAAAAAATAAAAAATGGTTTAAAATGACAAAAAAAGGATGATTTTAGGATGACAAAACATAAAAAAATATTGATAGTTGTGGTAATTATATCTATTATAGGAATAATTTATACATCACTAGCAGTAAACAAAAATTTCGGTGTACAAAAATATTTTAACTATGAATTTGTAGATGGGGAAGTTTTATCTATAAAGGAAGAAACTATAAATCCAGACCCGCTGATTCCCGGAAGATATGTGGGGAAACAAAAGATAGAGGTCAAGATATTGGAAGGGATGCATAAAAACCAGGTGTATAGTGTGATAAATGTATTGAGCAATAGACACAATATATTTGCTGAACCAGGGATGAAAGCTGTATTCACAATTAGAGAGAAAGATGGAAAGGAACGTGTGTGGTTCTATAACTATAAGATGGATCGGTATATCTATATATTGATTGGTTTATTTTGTTTGACATTACTTGTTTTTGGACGTTTAAGTGGGGCTAAATCAATATTATCTCTTATATTTACAGGAGTAATTATAATATTTGTTCTCATACCTATAATATTCAGAGGGGGTAACCCAATTCCTTGGGCAATATTTTTATCTTCATTAATAACAGTGGTAACTTTTTTGCTTATAGGTGATTTTAACAGAAAAACTTATTCAGCTATACTGGGGACCATTGCAGGAGTAATGATCTCAGGAATAATCTCCTATATTTTTGGAAATTTATCCAAATTGACAGGGATCCACATGGAAAAAGGAGAACAGATTTTATATCTGGCAGCGGACTACCATGTGAAGATAAACGGTCTCATGTTTACCTCTATATTGATAGCATCTTTAGGGGCGATAAATGATGTGGCCATGTCTATCGCATCATCGTGTAATGAACTATGTAAAAGAAATCCGGATATTCACCTGGATGATCTCTTTATGTCGCTCATGGATATAGGAAAAGATATAATGGGTACTATGACCAACACATTGATCTTGGCATTTACCGGAAGTTCACTGAATCTAATGCTGATGATATGGGGATTTCAAATGAACACTAAGCAGTTTATAAATATGCCGGTGATAGCTATAGAGCTTATTCAGGCATTGTCTGGAAGTATAGGAATAGTGTTGACGGTACCTATAACTGCCAGTATTTCGGTATATCTGATAAAGAAAAAAGGCAGACTGTTTTTTAAAAAGGAGAAAAAAATTAAATTATGCAATAAATTTTTAACATAAACAATTGAGGAGGGAAAGATGAAAAAGTTTTTAATTGCAGCACTGATAACAAGTATTTTTATGGCTTGTAATTCAAATGATGTATCGGTAGAAAAGAAAGAACCGGTAAAAATGGAGATGACAGAAAGGGTAGTTACCCATGAAGTTATTGTAAAAGGTGAGGAAGAGGTAGCGGAACAAACGATCAGAGTAGCGGCAACTTCCGATATACACGGCAGAATTTACCCCTATGATTATGCAATAGATGGTAAAGATGACGATGCAGGTTTAGCAAAGGTATCGACTGTTGTTAATGCTTTAAGAGCAGAAAATCCAAATATGATATTGATGGATGACGGGGATACCGTTCAAGATAACTCATCAGAATTATTCAATGACCTTGAAATACATCCAATGGTAGAAGCCATGAACAGCATAGGTTACGATATTTGGACTTTAGGAAATCATGAATTTAACTTTGAAAAAGAATTTATAGAGAGAAATATATCTAACTTTAACGGAACTGTACTTTCAGCTAATATTAAAAATAAAAAAGACGGATCAAACTATGTAAATCCATATCAAATTTTTAATGTAAATGGGGCTAGAGTAGCTGTAGTAGGAGTTATCCCTCCATACGTACCTATGTGGGAATCATCTTCTCCTAGTCACTTTAAGGGATTGGAATTCAATGAGATATTGGAATCTGTACAAGAAACTGTGAAAGAATTAGACGGTCAATATGACATTTTAGTTGGGTCTTTCCATATGGGAAGAGAAGATGAATATGGCGGAGCCGGGATCTATGATCTGGCTAACAAAGTGCCTGAATTTGATGTAATATTCGGTGGACATGAGCATGCTAAATATGTTGAAAATATAAATGATACTCCAATTATAGAGCCTGGATTTGCAGGCTGGGCAGTATCCAAAGCTGATATTCATGTAAAAAAAGAAGATGGAAAATGGGTAATCACGGGAATAGATGTAGAAAATATTCAGACTAAAACAATTGAAGCAGATCAAAAAATATTGGATGAATTTAAATATGTGGATGATCAGTCTAAAGCTGTAGCAAATACAGTAATTGGAGAAGTTACTGAAACATTTATAGTCAGACCAGACTTTATCACAGGTGAAGACAGGGTAACCACTATGCCTACGGCTCAATTACAACCAAATGCTGTAATCGACTTAATAAATGATGTGCAGTTAAAGTATGCAGGTGCAGATGTATCATCAGCGGCATTCTTTAAGGCTGAAGCTAACTTAAAAGCAGGAAAATTTCACAATAAAGATGTAGCTAATATCTACAAATACGCAAACACTTTAGTTGGAGTAAATATGACCGGAGAAAACTTACTTAAGTTTATGGAATGGTCTATGTCATACTATAACATCTGGAATGAAGGAGATGTGACTATCTCATTTAATGAAGGTGTAAGAGGGTATAACTATGATATGTTTGCAGGGGTAAACTATAAGGTGGACCTCTCTAAAGATGCAGGACATAGAGTAGTCAATCCGACAATCAATGGGGCAGCTGTCGATCCAGCTAAGACATATAAGGTAGCGGTAAATAACTATAGATTTGGTACGTTAACTAAGAACGGCTGGGTTAGATCCGAAGATAAATACTACGACTCTTATGAGACTATGCAGGATGCAGGAAGAATAAGAGACTTAATTATCAAGTATACTAAGGAAGAAAAAGGCGGGAAATTAGAGCCTGTCGTCCACAACAACTGGGAAATAATTGGTGTTAAATTAGATTATCCGGAAAGAGATGCTATCTATGAGATGATCAAAGAAGGAAAAATTATTATTCCCAGATCAGCTGATGGAAGAACACTCAATGTTAAATCTATCAACTTAAAAGATTATATTGTTGCAGAAGAAATAATGTCATATACGGTGAAATCAGGAGATACTTTAGGAGCTATAGCTAATAAATTTGACCTTAAAATATCTGAAATTTTAAAGGAAAATAGAAATATAAAAAATGCAGATGTAATAACAGTTGGGGAAGAGTTGAAGATTCCTGCAAATTAAATTTAAAAAGGTACAGAATTTATCTGTACCTTTTAAATATATATAAATAGGGAGGAAAAATGATGATGAAGAAAATTGTTAAGATCTTATCGGTGATGATGTTACTTTTAGTGGTAGCATGTGGAAAGACTACAAAAACAGATGAACCCAGTAAAGTAAATGGGGACAAGGTAGTTGTACTGGCAACAGAAAAATTAGCGGTGGATAAAGATGTAGAATTTAAAGTGATGCATGTAAACGATATTCACGGAAGGGTAGATGCAGGGAAATATGACGGTATGGGACTTGCCAGAGTGAGTACAATAGTAAAACAGACCAGAGCCGAAGATCCCAACGTATTATTTTTAGATGCAGGGGATACAATTCATGGGACGGTATTTGCAGCCCTGACTAAGGGAGCATCTGTAGTAAGGGTTATGAATGAGATGGGGTATGACGCCATGACAACAGGAAACCATGATTATAACTACGGGTTGGACAGAATTGAAAAATTACAAAACACAATGAATTTTCCAGTGATAGTATCAAATGTCACTTATAAAGATACCGGAGAAAAAGCATTTAAACCATATATAATCAAAACTTTACCAAATGGTGTAAGAATAGGGATATTTGGATTAGCTACACCTGAGACGGCGTATAAGACAAACCCTACCAATGTAGAAGCGATAACCTTCGATGACCCTATAGCAGCCGCTAAAGAGTCTGTAGCAGCTTTAGAAGGTGAAGGTGTAAACTATATCATTGCACTTTCGCATCTGGGTTTAGACGAAGATTCGGTTTATACAAGTATTAAATTAGCTCAAGAAGTAGATGGAATAGACCTAATAGTAGATGGACATAGTCATACAACTTTGGAAGATGGGCAGTTAGTAGAAGATACTTTGATTGTTCAATCAGGATTCTACGATAAAAACTTAGGGGAAGTAACGGTTAAATTAGGTAAAGACGGATCAAAAGTGGAAACAGCAAAATTATTCACCAAAGAATATGCAATGGAAAATGTTGAGGAAGATGAAGTTGTAAGAGCTATCATAGATGAAGTGAATACAGAGAATGACAAGATTACATCTGTAGTTGTTGGAGAGACACCTGTACTTTTAGATGGTGAAAGAAACGATGTAAGAGCCGGTGAAACTAACTTAGGAGATATGATCACAGAGGCAATGTTAGCAAAAACAGGAGCTGAAGGTGTAATTACCAATGGTGGTGGAATCAGAGCTTCTATTCAAAAAGGAACAATTACCAGGGGAAATATCATATCGGTATTACCATTTGGAAACTATGTAGTAGTAAAAGAGATCACTGGTCAGGATCTGAAAGATGCTATTGAAAACGGTATTCAATCTTATCCGGATGCAAGGGGAGCATTCCCGCATGTAGCAGGATTTACATTTAAATTTGATCCAATGAACGAAGTGGGAAATAAGGTATATGACCTTACATTTAACAATGGGGAAAAATTAGATCTGACTAGAACTTATAAGATCGCTACAAATGACTTTATGGCTGTAGGAGGGGACAAATATGCCTCTCTAAAAGGAAAGAAGACTGTGAATGAATATGAGAGTATTGAGGAGATCTTAGGAGAGTATATTAAAGCTAATGGAATCACTCATGCTATAGTAGATGGAAGAGTATTTGCAGGGAAGGAAGAGGCAGGTACGAAGATATCAGATGCTTCGGTATATACAGTACAATCAGGGGATACATTGAGAGCAATTTCTAAAGAAACTGGAATAGAGATGGATGCAATCTTAAAGGAAAATAAAAAGATTACAAACCCGGATATAATTTTTATCGGGGAGAAAATAGCCTTACCTAGAGCAAACTAAAACCTTAAAAGAAGTCACTATGTGGCTTCTTTTTTTACAAGTTTTAATTTTTTTAAAAAATATTAGAAAAAAGTATGAAAAAGTGTTGACTCTTTAACTTTATTGTGATATTATTATTCTTGTCGTGAGTGAACGATAACAACGGAGCATAGCGCAGCCCGGTAGCGCACCTGCCTTGGGAGCAGGGGGTCATAGGTTCGAATCCTATTGTTCCGACCATTTTAATAGAATATACCAAGATACGCGGGAATAGCTCAGTTGGTAGAGCGTCAGCCTTCCAAGCTGAATGTCGCCAGTTCGAACCTGGTTTCCCGCTCCAAAATTTCTTTTTAAAAAAGAGAGCCTGTAGCTCAGCTGGATAGAGCAACGCCCTTCTAAGGCGTGGGTCAGGGGTTCGAATCCCTTCAGGCTCACCATTTAAACAAATATGGTG
>JAUXGP010000274.1 GCA_030621995.1 Psychrilyobacter sp. | reverse complement strand
ATTTCTCTAATGAATACAAGCTCTGTAGAGGATATAGAAAAAATATTTAAGAAAGCTTATGAGATTAAACTAGAGAATATTGGGAATAAAGTCTATTACAGAGGGCTTATAGAAATCAGTAATGAATGTATTAAAAATTGCCTTTATTGTGGAATTAGAAGAGATAATGACAAGGTAGAAAAATTTAGAATGACCAAAGAACAGATTCTAGAAGGAGCTAAATGGATCTACGAAAATAATTATGCTTCTATAGCTATTCAGGCTGGAGAAAGGTGTGATGAAGAATTTGTAGAATTTATTGAAGAAGTTGTAAAAGGGATAAAAAAGGTTTCCAATAATAAATTGGGGATCACTTTATCCCTGGGTGAGCAGACTTATGAGACTTACAAAAAATGGTATGATGCTGGAGCTCACAGGTATTTACTGAGAATTGAGAGCTCCAATAAAGATATCTACAATTCCCTTCACCCCAAAGATCCCCTTCATGATCATGATACCAGGATAGAGTGTCTAAAAGATCTGAGAGAGGCTGGGTATCAAGTAGGTACAGGAGTAATGATTGGATTACCGGGACAGACCACAGAAGACCTGGTAGATGATATATTGTTTTATGAAAAGATGGATATAGATATGATAGGTATGGGTCCATATATCCTCCATGATGATACTCCCATGGGGGAAAAAGAAAAAAATAATATTTTGGATAAGAAAAAGAGAGTTGAATTAGGTTTGAAGATGATAGCTTTAACCAGGATCTATTTAAAAGACGTTAATATTGCAGCTACTACCGCTCTTCAAGGATTAGATCCTCTAGGACGAGAAAAGGGATTAAAAGCAGGAGCTAATATTTTAATGCCCATCACTACTATTGAAGAGCATAAGGCTAAATATCAACTTTATAACAATAAACCATGTATAGATGATAATGCCGATCAATGTAAAAATTGTCTGGGGAAAAGAGTTGAGAGTGTAGGAGATGAAATTATTTACAATGACTGGGGAGATTCGCCTCATTTTAAGAAAAAGCAGCTTAAATAAATCAGCTTAAAAAGGTATAAAGGGAAAAATATCAGAATAATAAAAAGAGGAAGATTAGAATAATTCTAGCTTCCTTTTTTTATGGTTTTTGTTGATAATTTTGTTTTTTAAAAGGATTTTTTTTTTTCTACAGTAAAAATTATTATAGATAAATAAAAAAGCAACGTGATGTTGCATCTAGATAATAAAAAAGCTGCTATTAATAGCAGCTTTAAAATTAATTTAAAAAAAATGGCGCACCTAATAGGAATCGAACCCATAACCCTCTGATCCGAAGTCAGATGCTCTATCCAATTGAGCTATAGATGCAAACCAAGTAAAGTAAGTTTACCTTAATTACAGTTTTATGTCAATAAGAATTATTAATGAAATTTAAGACTGGAGGAAAGATATGAAGAAGATCTATATATTATTAATCATAACAGCATATCTCTATGGCTGTAGTGCTAAAGAGGTAGTGATCCCTGTGGAAATAAAATTGGTAATAGTAGAAAATAGAGAAACAATGAGCAGTGCACCCATAAATTTAGAGGTAGTGCCGTTATATGAAAAAAATATTGAATATACCGGGGAATTACCTATATTAGATTATTTATTTACTGATGCTAAAGCTAATATAAGAGATAAACCATCGATAAATGGGAATATTTTAGGCAGAACAAAGATCAATGAAAAAATAGAGATCTCAGGGACAGTAAGAGGAGGAAGGGTTAAAAATGATAGAATGTGGTATAAGGTGAAATATAAAAATTATATTGGATATCTCCATTCTTCCATAACAGTAAAGAGAGAATTTAGATTTAAAGAGATGGCAAAGAGAGCAAGAAATTTAGATCTTTTTATTATGGAATCCAAGATAAATAACTGGAGTATTGAAAGGATCATCCAGTATAATCCCGGTTCCATTGAGGGTGAGGACACACCTACAGATCAATACGGTAACAGAGGAGAGCAAAGCCTTCCAGGAATTTATACCAATTCAAGTGGGAAAACTTATCTGAGACATCTTTCAGATGGAAGGATAGTTTCGGTAAGGGAAAAAAATAAATGGGGAGACCTTGTAACAATTCCAGATTCAATGAGAACATATAAGATAGAAGGCGGAAAAACTCGAAAGATTGATGTAGAGGGGGGGATAAATAAGATTATAGTAATTGATTTAAATAATCAAAATCAAGGTATATTCCTGAAAAAAGGTGATGTATGGCAGCTGATTTCCTATTCGTTAATTACCAGTGGTATAAATAATAATCGTGATTCCTATGAAACACCAAAAGGTTATTTTTTAGTCGGGAACACAGTGAGACAGGTTATTTTTCCCTATGAGGTAAAAGTAAAAAAAGAGGATCTAGGGGGAGTTGTTGTAGAAAGTATTACGGAAAAAGGTCTCGAGCCGGAGGAAGAGTATGAAGTGGTAAAAAAATATTCCAGGGCCAACTATGGGATTAGATTCAGTGGCGGTGGATATATTCATGGAATCCCGTTAAGTGACGATACAGTAGAGAAATTAGGAGGTAAAAAAGCTGTGGAAGAGAGGAAGAAAAGAGCAGAAATCACACTGGGAACATATAGAAGATCACATAAATGTATCAGAAGCCCAGAGGATCATGAAAGTTTTCTCTACCATGATTTTGTTGGATATAAGCCTAAATATGAAGGGAAGTGGTGGAGGGTTCCTAAGGAAAATGTAGCGGTTATTGTATTTTAAAGATCCAATTCTAATTTAAAAATTAATGCCAGTAAAATATCAGTAGTTGTTAAGATATGGAGGGGATAAGATGAAAAATTATGATATTGATAAGATAAGAAATATTATATTTTTAGGACATGGTGGCAGTGGTAAAACTACCAT
>JAUXGP010000001.1 GCA_030621995.1 Psychrilyobacter sp. | reverse complement strand
GAGATAGTATATAAAAATTTGGTATATAGTGTGGAAAAATTCTTCAAAGAGATAGCTAGCCAGATGCAGAATGAAAAAATAATAGATTTGATGATTGAAAAAAATCTGAAAAGAGAGATCATAAACAAAAAATCTAAATTAGAAGTATTGGGAGTGGGAAAAGCTGACCTAATAATAAAAACTGATAAAAATGAGTATATCATAGATTTTAAAACCGGTAAATTAAATGAGATGCAACTAGATTTTTATAGTATATTACATGGAGGAGAATCTAATCTTGCAGAAAAATATATATTTAATGTAGATAAAGGGAACCTTGAAAAAAGTGAAGTTATAAAGATGGTAAAGGATGAAAAAGGACGGACTACAGTAGATCCTGAAGGTAAGAATAATAGATTAAAAGTTTTACAGACAGAATTAGAAGAATTTTTAAAACTTGGAAACTTTGATAGAAAAGCAAGTAGTGGTTGTAATAGATGTGATTATATAGACATATGTAAAGTTGGTGAATTAGATGATGAATAAAAATATAATGGTAGTAAAAGCAAGTGCTGGGACAGGTAAAACTTATAGGTTAGCACTAGAATATATCTCGAGGTTGTTCTTAGGAGAAGATTATAATGAGATCCTGTTTATGACTTTTACACGTGCTGCAACAGCAGAGTTAAAAGAAAGAATTTTTGAGTTTTTAGATAAATTAAGTGGTGGAGATGAGGATTTAGAAAATAGTATAAAAGAATTGTATCCAGATATTCAGATAGAAAAAGAAAATGTAAGAATTATAAAGAATAGACTTCTACAAAATAAAGATAAAATAAGAATATATACTATTGATTCATTTATTGGGCAAATCTTTAAAAAAGCCATAGGACCTTCACTCAATATATACAGTTATTCAATGGCTAATACTATAGAAGCTGAAGAGGTTTATGGAGAGGTTTTTTCTAAGATGATAAATGGAAAATCATTTAATGAGGTCAAAGAATTTTTGGAAAAGACAGCAGATAGAGAAGTAGAAAAATATATCGGTTTAATAAAAAAAATATCAGAAGAAAGATGGAAGTTTTCTTTGATTAAAGATAAAGATAAAAAAAGAGATGTTGAATCTATAAAACAAAATCTATATAGAAATATTGTAGAAGTTTTTGAAATTTTAAAAGAGTTAGCAGAAGTACCAAAAAAAGAATTTCTTAAATTGATGGGAAAAGCAAGTAAATCTATATACGATAAATTTGAATTAGATTTATCTGATTCTAATAAAATAATAGAATATATTCTAGAGAAAAATGATTTTTTTTCTAAGGAAAAATATTACAATGGAACTCAAACAAGAGGGGCGAAACTAGTTGATTTTAAGGAGAGGTTGGAAGAAGCTCAGGAACAAATATGGGAATTGATAAATGAAATAATTTTTATAACTGAAGTTTTGCCTTATGAGCAGGATATTTTAAAAATTGAGAAATTAACTAGAGGAATTTATGATGATATAAAGTTTAGAGAGAAAAAGTTAACTTTTTCAGATATAACTAATTATACGAGTGAATACTTAGCTAAAAGGGATTTAGATCTAATTAAGGATGGAGAAGTAACAGAGAATTTCTATGAGATTATTGGAGGGAAAATAACAACATTATTCCTAGATGAAGCTCAAGATACTAGTGTATCTCAGTGGAAAGTGATAGAACCTATCGCTAAAGCTTGTAAAAATATAATTATTGTAGGAGATGAAAAACAAAGTATATATTCTTGGCGTGGTGGAAATAAAGGTTTGTTTTTAAATTTCCATAAAATATTAGATGGAAAGGTGAGTTCTTTATCAACAAATTATAGAAGTGAAAAAAAAGTTATAGATTTTATAAATACATTTTTTAGCTCAATATCTAAAAACTATGAATCTACAGAGGAAGAAGGTTGGGATTATGAAGAGGTGAAATGCAGTAAGAAAGATGATAAAGGTTTTGTAGCTGTAATGGTAGATATAAATCTTCATGAGGAAATAGCTAATGATATAAAGGATAGATTTGTTAAAAAATCAAAAGATGGATCTATTAATTATCGTGGGATAGGGATTGTAGCAAGAACGAAGAATGAATTAAATATGGTAGGAGAAAATCTAAAAAAATTAGGAATACCTTATATCATGGATAATAGTCTTTCTATTATTACTCATCCTTGTATTCAAGAGATAATGAGGTTATTTAAATTTGTTCTCCATAATGATTTTATGACACTATTAGAATTTTTTAGAAAAACTCTTAGTATAGGAGAAGAAGACCTAAAATACTTTTTAAAAAATAGAAAAGAAATAACCGATTATATTATAGGTGTTGAAAATGAAGATGTAGTGATAAAGCAAGAAATAAAAATAGAATTAGATAGGTTAATAGAAATAAGAAAAACTTCATATGATAAGATCGGTAGAAAAATAATCGAAGAATATAGTTTTTCTACTAAATATAATCCTTCTAGAGACATTAAAAATATAAATTATTTCTTAGAACTCATGGGTGAAGAGGTAGATATTGCAAGTTTTATGAGTTATATAGAGGGTAATAGTGAAAACTTAAAACAAATTGGAATATCAGAGCTAAATTCAGTGGTATTGATGACTATTCATGGATCTAAAGGATTAGATTTTCATACAGAATATATGCTGTTAGAAGATAAAATAGAGACTTATAAGTTAACTGGTTTTAATAGTGGGGTAACGACTCATGAAGTTCAACTCTTAACAAAGTTAGATGAAAAATACGAAAAGGTAGAGGAGTATTTGTTTACTAATTCAATATTTAATAAAACGATAAAAGATAAGAAGGTATATGAATACAGCAAACAAGTATATTTAGATGAGGCTATAAATACAATCTATGTAGGAATGACAAGACCTCGTGCTAACTTGATACTATGTATTTTACCAACTAAAGGAAAACTAAAAGGGGAAGAAGTATTTAGTTTGAAAAATGATCTTTTGATAAAACCAATAGAGAGTTTTTTTGATACGTCAAGGGAGGAGTTAGTAAATGGAGGAACTCAGATGGTAGGTAGATTTATACCATTTGAAGAAAAAAAAGAAGAAGGAAAAGAAGCAGAAGAGTTTGAGATTGATCATAAGATTTATAGAGAATTTGTAGAATTGAAAGAAAAGGAAGAAATTCGAGAAAAGAAAGACATAAAAATGACTATAGAAATAGAATTAAAAAGAAAGTCAGGTTTAGCAATTCATTACTATCTTGAAAATATAAAATATGGTGAATTAGAAGAAAAGAAGGTGGCTAAACAACTAACACTTAATAAATATAGTAATATGTTAGGAATAGAAAAAACTAAGAAAATAATAGATAGAGTAGAAGGGTTTATATCTAAAAATTTAGAAATTTTTGAGAAAAGGTGGACTATATTTAACGAACTAGAATTAGTTACTTTCGAAAAAGAAGAGGTAGATGGAAAGCAAGTAACTAAGAAGAGGGCACATATTATAGATAGACTTAATTTGGACGAGAAGACAAAAGAAATAATTATCTATGACTATAAATCCGGGGTATCTATGGAAAATGAACAGTTGATAAGGTATGAGAAGGTTATCAGGGAAAAAGTAGGAGAAGAATATAGTATAAAAAGTAAGTTTTTAGAGTTAGATTAAATAAATAGAAAAAAGGTTGACTTTATGTAACTTTTACGATACTCTATATGTAGTAACAGGGGGCTAACAAAATTTCATTTGGAAGTTAAGTAAGATTCGCTGTATTAAAATTTACGGAGGTAACACACATGTTAAAAGGAACAGTTAAATGGTTTAACGATGATAAAGGATTCGGATTTATTTCTGCTGAAGATGGAAATGACTACTTTGCACATTTCTCTCAAATCAACAAAGAAGGATTCAAAACTTTAAAAGAAGGCGAAGAAGTAACTTTCGAAATCACTGAAGGTGCTAAAGGTCCTCAAGCTTCAAACATCGAAACTGTATAATTATATATATTTGAAATGTTTAAAAGTGGTAGATTTTCTACCACTTTTTTTAGTTTTTGAGCAAAAAAAAAGAGTGATTTTTAATTCCATTTATTTTCTTTACTAAATTAATAAGGGAATTGAAAAAAAAGGCTGGATATGATAAAATGTTATATTGTTTTAAGTATGTAGAAAGAACTCTTTTATTCTTATTTTTTCCCTGATTCAGAGAAAAGAAAGTAAAAAGAAAAAGTTTATAGAAGGAAGGTATGAAGATGTTATTAAAAGCAAGTTTGATGATAGTAATAGGAGCATTAATTGGATGGATAACAAATTATTTTGCAATTAAGATGTTGTTCAGGCCGTTAAAAGAGATAAATATATTAGGATTTAAAGTGCAGGGGCTTATTCCCAAAAGAAAGATGGAGATGGCAGAAAGTATAGCTGATACCATCCAAGAGGAATTAATATCTATGAAGGATATCACTGCAAATATTGGAGATATAGAATTAGGAGAAGAGATCGACTTAATCGTAGACAGGATTGTAGAAGATAAATTACAAAAAGAAGTGTTGTCAAAAATTCCAATGGCCAGTTTATTTATAACAGACAGTATGATATTGAAGATCAAAGGTCATATAAAGGATGCCATCGATGAGAATAAAGATGAGTTTTTTACTGTTATAATCCAAAAAATGGAAGACAGTGTAGATATGAAAAATATAATTGTTGAGAAAATTCAAAATTTTGAATTGGATGAATTGGAAAAGATGGTATATAGGATAGCAGATAATGAGTTGAAACATATCGAGGTCATAGGAGCAATCTTAGGAGCTGTAATAGGTGGAATACAATTTGCAATAAGTATGTATATATAGGGGAGTTTTATGGATGAAAGACTGTTATCGGCAGCTGAATTTGGCGGTGAAATAGAAGTACAGAGAAACCTTAGACCTAAAACTTTGAATGAATACATAGGTCAAGACAGGTTAAAGGAAAAATTAGAAATATTTATGACTGCTTCTAAAAATAGGAATGAATCTATGGATCACACCCTTTTATACGGGCCGCCCGGATTAGGCAAAACTACTTTGGCAGGAGTTATAGCTACAGAGATGGGAACTAATCTAAAGGTGACATCCGGACCTGTTCTGGATAAAGCCGGGGACCTGGCGGCGATCTTGACATCTTTGGACGAACAGGACATCCTATTTATAGATGAAATTCACAGGCTGAATACATCGGTGGAGGAGATCCTCTATCCGGCCATGGAAGACCGTGAAATCGATATTATAATCGGTAAGGGGCCTACAGCAAGGTCTATCAGGATAGAACTGCCAAATTTCACACTGATAGGAGCGACAACCAGAGCAGGTCTGCTCAGTGCTCCTTTGAGGGACAGATTTGGTTTGGTTCACAGGATGGATTATTATTCTACAGAAGATCTCCTGAAGATCATTATGAGGGGAGCTAATATACTGGAAGTCGGAATAGAATATGAAGGGGCTTTAGAAATAGCTCTTAGAAGTCGTGGCACACCCAGGATAGCCAATAGATTTTTAAAGAGGGTCCGAGACTATGCTGAGATTCGTGGCGACGGAATAATAACTCTAAAGATAGCCAAGGAAGCCTTAAGTTTGTTGGGAGTAGATGACTATGGATTGGATGAATTGGATCGTGAAATTATCCTGTCTATCATAGACAACTACGGCGGCGGACCGGTAGGAATTGAAACACTGGCTCTTTTACTGGGAGAGGACAGGAGAACTCTGGAGGAGATCTACGAACCTTACCTGGTAAAGATTGGATTCATAAAAAGAACCCACAGGGGAAGGGTTGTGACCCCGAAAGCGTATAAACATTTTAATAAAGAAGAAAAAACGGAGGGAAACCTATGAAGATAAGCACAAGAATAAGATATGGGCTAAGAGCCGTTATAAATATAGCAGAGGGAAATTTAAGTGAAAATAGACTGGTAAGGATAAAGGAGATATCTCAAGATCAAAATATATCTGTTCAGTATTTGGAGCAGATCCTGTTTAAATTAAAGAAAAAAGATATAATCAAAGGGAAAAGAGGACCAAATGGCGGATATAAGATTACCAGAGCTCCTGAGGATATTACTGTACTTGAACTCTATGAAATTTTAGATGAAGAGGTAAAGGTAGTGGACTGCAACGAGGGAGTCAATAAAAGATGTGTCAAAGAAGATTGTAGAACTACCTGCCTATGGTCACAATTGGATAACGCATTAAAGGAGATCTTAGGAAAAACTACCTTGGCAGACCTAATGAAAAATAAGGATATGATATAGTAAATTCTTTCTCCCTGTTGAGGGAGAGAGTGCCAGTAGGCAAGAGAGGGTAAAAAATGATAAGTGTAGTTGTAGAGAAAGAAAATATAAAGGGAAATATAGTTGAAATAAAGGATAAAAAAGATATCAACCATCTAAAAAATTCATTTCGTATGAATATAGGAGATGAAATCAGGGTTGTTGACGGGGAAAAAGAGTATAGGTGTGAGATAATTTCATTGGATAAAAAAGAGATCCTGGGAGAGATAAGGGAAGTTTTAGAAGATAATTATTCCACTTCTGTAAAGGTGGATATAGCCTTAGGATTATTAAAAAACGACAAGATGGATCTGTCTATACAAAAATTAACCGAGATCGGAATAAATAAAATTATCCCTATGAAAACCAAAAGAACAGTTGTAAAAGTAAAGGAAAAAAAAGATAAATGGGATGTAGTATCTACAGAAGCATTGAAACAGTGCCAGGGAGTAAGGAAAGTAGAGATAGCTGAACCTACTAATTTAAAAGAAATTAATTTTGAAGAATATGATTTGGTATTTTTACCCTACGAGGGAGCTGATGGAAATAAGATAACCAACTATGACGGATTGGACAAATTAAAAAAAATCTTATATCTTATAGGGCCGGAGGGTGGTTTTGCTGACTCGGAGGTAGAATTCCTGCGTGGGAAAGATGTGAAAATAATTTCCCTGGGTAGGAGAATACTGAGAGCAGAGACAGCAGCTATAGTAGCAGGAGGAGTAATTTTAAATGAAATTTGGTAAGAGAGTGGCTTTTTATACTCTGGGATGCAAAGTAAATCAATATGAGACTGAAAGTATAAAAAAACAATTTTTAGAAGTGGGATATGAAGAGGTAAATTTCGAAGAGGAATCAGATTATTATATAGTAAATTCTTGTACAGTAACCAGTATAGCTGATAAAAAAACCAGAAATATATTGAGCCGTGCAAAGAAGTTGAATAAAAACTCTATAGTAATTATAACAGGCTGTTATGCTCAAACCGATGGTGAGAGTCTGCTGGAAAAAGATTATATTGACTATGTCGTAGGAAATACCAATAAAACCGATATTTTGAAGTTGGTAAGATCGATAGAGGATAAAAAAGAGCCGAAAAAAGTAGTTTCTCATAATATATTTGATGATTATGAATACTGTGAGCTGGAATTCGCTACCATGAGAGAGATGAGCAGAGCTTATGTGAAGATCCAGGATGGATGCAATGAATTTTGCTCTTACTGTAAGATACCCTTTGCCAGGGGCAGAAGCAGAAGCAGGAAATTAGACAGTATTCTGAGTGAGGTCGAGATATTAACCGGTGAAGGGTATAAGGAGATTATCTTAATTGGTATAAATATGGGTGTCTATGGTGAAGATTTAGAAGAGGGGAAAAACTTTGAAGACTTGTTGGAGTCAGTGACTGCAATAGATGGTGTAGAGAGGGTAAGACTGGGATCCATCTATCCGGATAAGATAAATGACAGGTTCATAGATATTATGGCCAACAACTCTAAAATGATGCCGCATCTGCATATCTCTCTGCAATCTTGTGATGACGAAGTTCTGAGATTGATGAAGAGAAAATATGGAACGGACCTTATAAAAGACAAATTATTAGGCTTGAAAGAAAAGGTGAAAGATCTGGAATTTACCGCAGATGTAATTGTGGGATTCCCACAGGAAAAAGATGAAAATTTCCAAAATACTTATAACCTGATAGATAAAATCGGGTTTTCAAATCTGCATATTTTTCCGTATTCTGACAGAGAAAATACTGCAGCCAGTAAATTGTCTGGGAAGGTAGAAGGCAGCGACAAGAAAAACAGGGCTAAAAAACTAGAAGGTTTAAGAAAAGAAATGGAACACTTATCCAAAGAAAAAAATGTAGGTAAGAAAACTAAGGTATTGGTGGAAACTATAAAAGACGGATATGCTTATGGATATACAGAGAACTATCATAGGATAAAAATGGTAGATTCTGGGTATAAAGTAAGTGAGATAGTAGAGGCAGAAATATATTTAGAAGAGGGGAAACTTTATGGCAAAGAGACAGAAGAAATCTAAATTACTGAGTATTATAATATTTCTTGTAGTAACTCTGATGGGGTTATTATATATGAATATCAACAGTAACAACAAAAAGATAATAGATATTCCAAGATATATGGTTATAGGAAAAGAAAATGTATTTGTTGTATATGAGGATAAACTATCATTGAGCATACCCTTTGATATCCAGCTGGACGGAGATAAGACCATAGCAGATTTGGATATAATAGGAGACTACCGTGGGATTATGGATGGAATAAATGAATTACTCCCGGAAAAAGTCGATACTTTCGAAGTGGTAAAAAAAGGCGAAATCAGATTAAATGTAGCTTATAAATATAATGTTCCAGAAGTTGTAATAGAGGATAAAAGATATGTATTAACTTCTAATTTAAATTCATTATTCATGAAAAAATACTATAAATCTAACGGTGAAACAGCAGAAAATGTAATAGTGGATGTATTGAATGGTAATGGAAGATCTGGTTATGCAGGCAGGACTGGAAAGAAAATAGAGAAAGCTCTTTCGTATAAATATAATGCTGCCAACTATGAAAGGGATATTGAGTACAGTTATATAATCAATAAAGACTTACAAATTTCTCAAATAGAAGCTTTGGTTATGAGTTTAGACGAAAAATACATCAAGATAAAATCAGAATTAGATCTGCCGACACTGGCTAATGCTGTGATAATTTTAGGGAAAGAGGAGAATATACAAACTAAAATTAATATCCATGGTGCAGATAAAGTAACTGTAAATGCTAAAAATCTTTTGGTAAAAGACGGGTATAAAAATATCTCTACAGGGACTGAAAATGGAAATTTAACTGTGGTAGAATATAAGTCAGAAGACTACTATATAGCCTATAAAATAGCTAAAAAATTAGGGATACAGAATATGGTAGAGAGTAATAATGGGGAAAATAACATAATAAATGTCTATATAAAAGAGTAGGGGGAACTATGTTAGAGAAATTGGAAAAGATAGTGGAAGCTATTGAAAGTAAGAAGGGACAAGAACTGATCATCCTTGATTTTGAAGGGAAGAATTCTCTATGTGACTACGCTGTAATATGTACAGGATCATCTAATAGAAATATAAGGGCTATATCTGAGGAAGTAGAGGTTAAATTGATGGAATTGGATGAAAGAAGGCTGCATATAGAGGGTCAGGATGAAGCTCATTGGATATTGATCGATGGAGATGATGTAATAGTCCATGTTTTAGATCAATATACGAGAGACCTGTATAGATTAGAGGAGTTATGGGGATATGCTAATGTAGTATTTCCCAGATTAGATGCTTAATTTTTTTATCCTGATTTTGATCTTTTTAGAAAATTCTTTGGTGGTAACTTTTCCTTATAACATAATAGCCCTGCCATATTTAACATATTTAGCTTATAAAAGAGGTAAAAATGGGATATTTGAGGTTATATTAATCTGTATAATAATATCTAAGGACAAAAATATCCTGGTAGAACTGGGAATTATTTTTGTGATTATATTTATAATAAGTTATTTTTTATCTAAGGTATTGGGATATGAGGAGATAAATATAGTTTACTATAGCCTGATCCAGTTTATTATTTATGGAACATACTTATATATAAAATTACCATATTTTTTGCTCTCTCAAGGGGTGATTATGTTTGGTGGATATCTGCTGCTTAATTACAGTTTTATAAAAAAATTAAGGGAAAAAATATGAAATTAAAAAGAAAAATGTTGTCAGTTAAATTGAAGAGGTCGGAAAAAGGAAGGGGAGAAAACTTCCTGATAATAGTTGCAATAATATACAGTTTGATCTTTGCACGACTTTTTTTTATGCAGGTAGTAAAAGTAGAAAAATATAAAAGAATGTCCAACAAAAATAGTATTAAAGTAAAGAGAATAAACGGTTATCGGGGGAAAATATATGATTCAAATGGTAAACTCCTGGTAAATAATGAAGCCGGATACAGGCTGGTTTATCTAAATGAAAGAAAATATGATGAAAAAAAATTAGATGAAATGTCAAAACTTTTGGGATATGATAAAAAAGTAATAGAGAAGAGAATAAAGTATGGAGAGATCTATAGTTATACTCGAGAAAATGTTATTTTTGATGATATATCCAAAGAAAAAGCCCACAAGATAATAGAAAAGAATTCAGATTTTCCATATTTAGAGGTTCAGATTTATTCTAAAAGAAAATATCTTCATGATTCATTGGGGTCTCATATTCTGGGATATGTAAGAAATGTCTCCCCGGATGAGTATGAAAAAATGAAGGACAGCGGGTATAAAAAAGATGATATAATAGGTAAACAGGGGATTGAAAAGGAATACGAACCTTATCTCAGAGGAGAAAATGGTTATAGATACCTCGAGGTAAATGCACACAACAGGTTTGTTAAAACCTTAGAAGAGAAAAAGCCTAAGATAGGAGATGATATCTATCTTACTGTGGATTTTGATCTTCAACAGAAAATAACCGATTATATGAATAGAAAAAAAATGAAGGGTGCCTTTATAGCTATAGAACCAAAAACAGGCAGGATAATAACCATGGCAAGTAACCCGGAATATCCATTGAACACTATAATTTCCAGGATGACAACTGTGGAATGGAACGATATTATGTTTAACAAAGACAGACCCCTAGAAAATAGAGCCATAACAGGAAGATACCCGCCAGGTTCTATATTTAAGGTCTTATCAGCCTTGGCTTTTTTGGAGGAGGGAATGAACCCTAAAGAAGAATTTTTCGATCCCGGTTACTACCAAATAGGTAAGTGGAAGTGGAGAAGCTGGAAAAGAGGGGGACATGGGTATACAGACCTGGCAAAATCCCTGATAGAATCTGTAAATTACTATTACTATAGGGCAGCAGATAAATACGGCAGAAAGAAGATGCTGGAAGTAGCAGATGCTTTTGGAATAGGGAGAAAAACCGGGATCGATATACCGGGAGAAAAACCGGGGCTTCTGCCGGATAATGACTGGAAAAAGAAAAAACTAAAGGAACCTTGGTATACGGGGGACTCTATAAATCTGTCTATAGGACAGGGATACCTATTGGTAACGCCGCTTCAAATGGCAAAAGCTTATTCGATATTAGCTAATAAGGGGTATACTTATACTCCCCATTTAGTTGAAAAAATAGTAACAGAAGAAGGAGAAATAAAGGAAATAAAAGGTAAGAAGGAAGAAGTAAAGTACAGTAAAAGGTATATGGAAGAGATTAAAGAAGCCTTGGTACAAACTGTAGAAGCTAAAAATGGAACAGCGAAAAGATTGAGGACAAAGGGAGTAAGGGTGGCTGCTAAAACAGGGTCAGCTCAAAACTCAAAATATAAGGAACCTCATTCTTGGGTTTCTGGATATTTTCCAGCTGACAAACCGGAGATAGCATTTACAGCTTTTATAGAGGGCGGAGGTTCCGGAGGTAAAGATGCAGCCGAAGTAGCCAAAGTCTTTATAGATGCTTATTTAGAAAAGGAAAAAACTAGTGAAAAAAAATAAGGATAAGACGAAGATTATTCTTAGTTTAAGAGAGTTATGTTATTGTTGAATTTTTAAGGGAAGATAAAGAAACCTTCCCTTAAAAATTAAGGAGGAGAAAAATGAATACAACGGAAAAGGTAGAGACAACTAAATCTTTATCTGATAATCCTGTAAAAAGAGTCAAAAGTTTTTTTAAAAGACCTAAAAAAACTAATGATGAGACTGTGGAGAAATCAGAAAAACTAAAAAAACTAGAAAGACTAGAAAAACTAAAAACTGTAGAAGTGAAAAATGATGCAGTAGTAAAAGATTCGATAAAAGATATAAAACATAGAAAGAAGGTTCATAAGGGGCCTAAAAAAATAGTTCCAAATGACAAAAACACTCCTAAACCCAATAAAAAAGAGGAAAAATTATATGTTATACCTCTGGGTGGTTTGGATGAGATAGGAAAAAATATGACTTTATTTCAATATAGAGATGAGATCGTAATAGTAGATGCAGGGATAGCATTTCCAGATGAAGCGTTGCCGGGAATAGATGTAGTAATCCCTGATTACAGCTATATAGCAAGTAATAAAGATAAGATAAAAGCACTGTTAATCACCCATGGTCATGAGGATCATATCGGTGGGACACCATACCTTTATCGAACTATAGATCATAATGTACCTATGTATGGGGGGAAATTAGCATTAGCTCTGGCAGAATCAAAGTTTGAAAAGTCATCTTTTGGTAAGTTTAAACCTAAGATGAAGGAAGCTCGTGGAAGAAGTAAGTTTAAGATAGGAAAATATTTTGAAGTAGAATTCATAAGTGTAACTCATAGTATCGCAGATGCATACGCTATCTGTATAAAGACTCCGGCTGGAAAAGTAATCCATACGGGAGACTTTAAAATAGATTTAACACCGGTAGATGGTGATGGATTAGACTTCAGCAGGTTTGCCAGATTAGGAGATGAAGGAGTAGATCTGTTACTTTCAGACAGTACAAACTCGGAATTAGAGGGATATACTCCATCTGAAAGAAGTGTAGGAGAATCTATAAGAAAGGAATTTGAAAAAGCGAAAGGAAGGATAATCATAGCTTCTTTTGCTTCCCATATATATAGACTTCAGCAAATTATAAATGAAGCCCATAGAGTTAACAGAAAGATAGCTGTAGAGGGAAGAAGTATGGTCAAAGTCTTTGATATAGCTTCTAAACTGGGATATTTAAAGTTACCAGAGGGAATAATGGTAAGTCTAAAGCAGGTTGAAAAATTACCAGATGAAAAGGCAGTACTGTTGTGTACCGGAACTCAGGGAGAGCCATTGGCAGCTCTTTCAAGAATTGCTAAAAATATGCATAAACATATTAAGATTAGAAAAGGTGATACAGTAATAATATCTGCAACTCCAATTCCTGGAAATGAGAGAGCAGTTTATAACAACATAAATAACCTGTTAAAAAATGATGCAGATGTTGTCTTCAAAAAAATAGCTGGTGTCCATGTATCCGGACACGGAAGTCAAGATGAGCAGAAGCTGATGCTGAACTTGGTCAGACCTAAAAACTTTATGCCTGTACATGGGGACTACAAGATGTTGATAGCCCATAAAAAAACAGGGATGGAAACAGGAATACCAGAAGACAGAATAATTATAGCTACAAATGGAAGCAGGGTAGAGGTAACAAAATCTTATGCTAAATTAGCTGGGAAGGTAACCTCTGGAATTACATTGGTAGATGGATTAGGAGTAGGAGATATCGGTAAGGTAGTCCTTAGAGACAGGCAGCAGCTGGCTGAAGATGGTGTGGTAATAATAGTGCTTACTATTGATAAAACAAGCGGTAAATTATTAGCAGGACCAGATGTAGTTACCAGAGGATTTGTTTACTCTAAAGATGCAGATATCATGATCAATGAAGCTAAGGGAATCATCAGGGAAAAAATAGTAGCTTTAAAAGAAGAGGATGCTAAAAATTGGTCAACATTAAAAGGTATAACAAAAGATACAGCCAACAAATTTTTCTATGAAAAAATCAAGAGATCACCGATCATCTTACCAATAGTAATGGAAGTATAGTAGAAAGTAAGGGTAATTCATGAATTACCCTTACTAAAAAAACAAAAAAATTAAAATTAAAAAATCACTCTTTCCTTGTTGTGGTTTTCCATAATTGATGAGTACGAAAATTTTACTTTTCTTAAAAGTGAATTTTACAATGTCAAAAAGGGGGAACTATAGATAAGCTTTCTAGCTTTGGTTTCTACCTTTGAGGGAGAAACCATAAGAAGGAAGAGGGTATAAAAAGGACGGTAAAAAATGAAATTAACAAGTAAAAAAAGAGCATATTTAAGAAAAGCAGCACATGACATGTCACCATTAGTAAGAGTAGGAAAAGATGGATTCAGTGAAAACATAGTAAAAAGTATACTGGATGCAATCGAAAAGAGAGAGTTAATCAAAGTAAAAATATTACAAAACTCAGAGGTAGACAAGAAAGAATTAGCTGCTGAATTAGCTGAAAAAAGTGGTTGTGAAATAGTAGGAATCACAGGAAGAATCATAACTTTATACAAAGAAAATAAGGATCATCCGGTAGTATCTGAAGATTTGAGAAGAATATAATTAAAAAGTTTAATTAGGGGTTTTACATGGATAAAAAAAAGCTGATAGAGGGGTTAACAATTAAATCTAATGAGATTAGAGAAATAATAATTGAAACAGTAAGTAAAAATGGCGGGCATATAGGTCCTAATTTAGGAGTTGTGGAGTTAACCCTGGCAATCCATAGTATTTTTGACTCACCTAAGGATAAAATATTGTTTGATGTTGGACATCAATCCTATGTGCATAAACTATTGACTGGTAGGAAAGATAAATTTTCTACTCTTCGTCAAAGACACGGGATAGGACCATTTACAGACAGGGCTGAGTCTCCCCATGATCACTTTATATCCGGTCATGCAGGGTCAGCGCTTTCAGCAGGATTTGGGATAGCAACGGCTGACAAGGAGAATAAGGTCATAGTGGTTATAGGTGATGCATCTATAGCTAACGGTCACTCTTTGGAAGCACTAAATAATATGGGTGGAAGGTGTGAAAATCTTATAGTTATTTTAAATGACAATGAGATGTCTATAGGAAACAATGTAGGAGCACTTTCAAAATTTTTTAGCCGTATGATGGGCAGTAAATTTTATTTAGAATTAAAAAATGAAGTTGAAGGAATAGTTAGGCGTGGAAAAATTGGAAATAAGATAGCTGATATAATTGGCAGGGTAGAACATGGGGTAAAAACCATGGTTGCTCCCGTAAGTATCTCGGAATTTTTAGGATTTAAATATATAGGACCCGTGGATGGACATAGCTTTGAGGAGTTATTGCCGGCACTAGAAAAAGCTAAAAACTTAAAGGGACCTATATTTTTACATATAAAAACTCACAAGGGGAAGGGTTATCTTCCTGCAGAGGAAAATCCAGAAAAATTTCACGGGATCTCTCCTTTTAATATAGAATCAGGAAAAACACCTGAGGGCGGGATCTCTTATTCTAAGATATTTGGAGATAAGTTAGTTGAGATGGGGCAAAATAATAGCGATATTTATGCCCTGTGCTGTGGTATGGTCAAAGGAACCGGTTTATCCGATTATTTTGATAAGTTTAAGGAAAGATCCTATGATATGGGAATAGCCGAAGGGCATACAGTAACATTTGCAGGTGGATTAGCTACCCAGGGGAAGACACCCTATGTAGCCATCTACTCGACTTTTTTACAGCGTGCCTATGGTCAGCTTATCCATGATATATCTATTCAAAATCTATCTGTGAACTTTATCTTGGATAGAGCGGGAATAGTAGGAGAGGATGGGAAAACCCATCAGGGATTATATGATATACCGTATCTGTTGACAGTGCCAAATATAAATATATTAGCTCCTACAAGTAAAAAAGAACTGGAAGAGATCTTGGAATTTTCATCGACCTATAAAGGCGGACCACTGAGTATCAGGATCCCCAGAGACAGTGCCTGGGACTATAACTCTCCTGCATTTGAATTCGGAAAATGGAAAGAGATTGAAAAAGGGAATGATACCTTGATATTAGCCGTTGGAAGTATGGTAAAAGAAGTGGTAAATATTGGGGAAGAATTAAAAACTAGAGGGATTTCTCCTACAATAGTAGGGGTATCCAGTATTAGACCTTTAGATGAAAAATATATAGAAGAAAATTTTAAAAAATATAAAAACATAATAACGTTGGAAGAAGGTCGGATAAAAAGTGGCTTCGGAAGTTTTCTCTTGGAGATGACAAATTCTATGGATATCTGCAAGAAAATATGCAGATTAGGAGTAGAGTGTGATTTTATACCTCATGGTAAAAGGGGGGAACTTTTAGAAGAATTTGGACTTAGGGGGATACCTCTTGTGAATGATATTGAAAGGTGTATAGATGCAAAATATTAATAAAAAAGCAAAAGAATATATAGATACATTGCTCGGATTTCCGGTAATAGATCAACTGAAAGAAGTGGAAGATTTAGGAGTTTCAGTAACAACTCATACCTATGATGTTTTGGAGGTTGCCATAAGAGATCTGAAAAAATCTTATCGTAACCTGAAAAGAGCAGGGGAGGAACTGGACCTGTTTGCCATGCTTGTGGGAATAATAATTCATGATACTTCAAAGGCAAGTTTGAGAGCAGGAGGAGATTCTATCTTATCTCATAGTCAGGTGATGTTGAAAAAACCTGACAGGATAAGAAAGGAAGCTACAGGTATATTAAAGCAGATGGAAGAGGAAACAGGGTTGATCTTAGATCATAATACTGAGAGAAAGATAGTTCATATTGTTTTATCTCATCATGGCAGGTGGGGGAGAGTTTCTCCTAGCACTAAGGAAGCTCTTATGGTGCATAAAGCCGATGAATACTCTGCAAAATATCATAGGATAAACCCAATTGGTGCAGATAAGATCGTGGAATTAATGGCTAAAGGTCATAGTTTGGACGAGATTAAAGAAAAGCTGGACTGTACCAGCGGCATAATAAAAGACAGGCTTAAAAGAGCTAAGGTAGAATTAAAATTAAAAACAAATAAACAACTGCTTAATTATTATAATGCCAACAAGAAGATAGTCATCGGGGATGAGTTTTTCATAAAAAGAATTACCGAGACAAAGGAACTGATTAGAAAAGTCGATAAACTAGGGTTTGAAACACTGGTAAAACAATGTGAATTATTCAAGTATTTTAACGACAATCAAATATTCGATAGAGGGCTGTAGAAGGGGTTATATATGAAAGAAAGAATAGATGTACTTTTGGTACAGCAGGGATTTTTTGAAACCAGAGAAAGAGCTAAAAGAGCTATTATGGCAGGAGTTGTAATAGTGGCTGATAAAAAGATAGAAAAAGCAGGAACCACGATAAAATGGACCGATGAATTGCCTGAAATCAGGATCAAAGGCGAAGTTTTGAAATATGTCAGCCGTGGTGGGTTAAAATTAGAAAAAGCTATAAAAATATGGAACCTTGATTTTTCAGGAAAAAAAATACTGGATGTAGGAGCTTCTACAGGCGGGTTTACAGATTGTGCACTGCAAAATGGTGCAGCTTTTGCCTATTCAATGGATGTAGGAACCAATCAATTAGATTGGAAACTTCGTAATCATGAGCAGGTAAAATCTATCGAGGGAACACATATAAAAAATCTTACTTTAGAAGATATTGATAATAGTGAAATAGATTTTATTGTTATGGATGTATCCTTTATCTCTATTACCAAGGTAATTCCTCATTTAATTAAATTTATGAATGAAAATACCAAATTAATGGCTTTAATCAAGCCACAATTTGAGGTAGGCCGTGAAAATATTGAAAAAGGCGGGATAGTTAAAAATCCTAAAAAGCATAAGATGGCCATCGATATGGTAGTAGAAAGTGCAAAAGAATATGGAGTAAAATTACATCAATTGGACTTTTCCCCTATAACAGGCGGAAAGGGAAATATAGAATATATTTCATTATTTTCATTGGCAGAAACTAAAAATATTGTAGATATAGATAAAGTAGTAGAAGAGAGTAGAAAGTTAAGATAAAAAAAGAAGAGTGTGATGAGAGGAGAAAAAATATGTTATATATTGTAGCAACTCCAATAGGAAACCTAGAGGATATGACTTATAGAGGGGTAAGAATTCTAAAAGAGGCAGATTATATATTTGCTGAAGATACTAGGGTAACTAAAAAATTATTAAATCATTTTAAGATTGAAAATATAGTATATAGATACGATGAGCATACCAAGGGTCATCAAGTGGGTAATATAATAAACTTACTTTTAGAGGGAAAAGATATAGCACTGGTTACAGATGCAGGAACACCTTGTATCTCGGATCCTGGATATGAAGTGGTGGATGCTGCTCTTAATCAGGATATAAAAGTAGTGCCTATAGCAGGTGTAAGTGCACTTACAGCAGCAGCTTCAGTAGCCGGAATTTCTATGAAAAGAATTGCTTTTGAAGGGTTTTTACCCAAGAAAAAAGGAAGACAGACTCTGTTAAAAGAGTTGGCTAAAGAGGAGAGGGTAGTTGTATTATACGAATCTCCCCATAGAATCTTGAAAACCCTGAAGGAAGTCAATGAATATTTTGGAGACAGATATGTAATCATAGTCAGGGAGATTACAAAGATGTATGAGGAAATAATCAGAGGAAAAACATCGGAATTAATAGAAAGATTGGAAGCCAAGCCTATAAAAGGTGAAATTGTTCTTTTGATAAAGGAAGAAACAGCAACTAAAAAGAGGGAAAAAGTAAATAAATATGCAAGGAGTTAAATAATTATGTCGATGACAAAAATAAACTGGTATCCTGGTCATATGAAAAAGACCAAGGAAATGATAGTTGAGAATATGAAGATAATAGATATCGTATTAGATATCGTAGATGCTAGAATTCCACTTTCAAGCAGAAATCCAGAAATAGCAAAGTTTGCTAAAGGTAAAAAAAGAATAGTTCTCCTAAACAAGGCTGACTTAGTAGAAAAATATGAGCTGGCATATTGGAAAAATTATTTTGAAGAGAATAATTTAGCTGATCATGTATTGGAGATCTCGGCCGAAACTGGATACAATATGAAAGCTTTATTTGAAATTATAGATGAAGTAGCTAAGGAAAAAATTATAAGAATGAAGAAAAAAGGTCTGAGAAAGGTTCAGACAAGACTTATGATCGCCGGTATTCCAAATGTCGGGAAATCCAGACTGATCAATAGAATTGTTGGTAAAAAAATAACCGGTGTAGGAAATAAACCAGGATTTACCAGGGGTAAACAATGGGTTAGAATAAAAGATGGTTTGGAGTTATTGGATACTCCAGGAATCTTATGGCCTAAATTTGAAGACCAAAGAATCGGATATAACCTGGCAATAGCAGGGGCTATAAAAGACGAGATCTTACCGATTGAAGAAGTGGCCAGTCTGCTTATCAAAAAAATGATGACATATAAAAAAATGAAAGTTTTGCAGGAAAAATATAAGTTAACAGATGAAGATATGCAGGAGATCCCTGAGGTTATACTGGACAGGATAGCCCTTAGAATGGGGATGATCTTAAGCGGCGACAGGGTAAATACAAAGCAGGCAGCACTGACTCTGCTGCGTGATTATAGAGCAAAAAAATTAGGTAAATTTGGCTTGGACAAGGATATGTCTGAATAGGAGATTTTTGTATGAATGATATTAAATCAAAAATAAAATTAAATATGGAATTGACTGAAAAAATACTGGTGGATTTTATCAGGGAAGAGGTTAGGAGTGCTGGATTTGAAAGGGTGGTTTTAGGATTATCCGGCGGGATAGATTCAGCCATAGTAGCTTTCTTAGCTGTAAAAGCACTGGGACCTGAAAATGTACTGGGAATAATGATGCCCTATAAATCTTCCAGCTGTGAGAGTTTAGAAGATGCCAAAAGAGTGGTAGAAGCTACTGGGATGAGAGTTGAAAAGATAGAGATTACAGATATGGTAGATGCATATTTTGCCAAAGAACCGGATATTTCAGACCTGAGAAAGGGAAATAAGATGGCTCGTGAAAGGATGACTATCTTATATGATTATTCAGCCAAGGAGAAATCATTGGTATTGGGGACTTCTAATAAGACAGAGATTTTACTCGGTTACAGTACCCAATGGGGAGATTCAGCATCTGCAATCAATCCTGTTGGTGATCTGTTAAAAACTCAGGTTTGGGAACTATCTGAATATATGGGTGTTCCAAAGGAAGTTATCGAGAAAAAACCAAGTGCCGGCCTCTGGGAAGGACAGTCCGACGAGGATGAATTGGGATTTTCATACTTTTTAGCCGATGAGATCATAAATTTATTGGTGGATGAAAGGTATACAAAGGAGGAGATCCTGGAAAAAGGTTACTCTGAAAAAACTCTAGATTCCATCCTTTGGAGGATAAAAACCAACCAGTATAAGAGAAAACTACCTCTGATAGCAAAGATATCCAACAGAACTATCGGAAGAGAATTTAGATATCCAAGGGACTGGGGAATATAAGACTTCTTAAAGGAAAGGGTGAAGGTTGATGTTAATTAAAAATAAAGAATTTGATTTTAAAAATAAAACCTATACTATGGGAATATTAAACCTTACCCCTGATTCATTCTCAGATGGAGGATCATATACCGATGTAGATAGTGCCATAGAAAGAGCAAAGAAGATGGTGGAAGAGGGTGTGGATATAATCGATGTAGGAGCGGAATCTACCAGGCCTGGAGCTGACTATATAGAGGAAGAGGAAGAGCTGAGACGAATACTGCCTGTGGTAGAAAGATTAGTCAGTGAGATAGATATTCCCATATCTATCGATACATATAAATCTCGTATAGCTGAGGAATGTATCAAAGCAGGAGCACACATTATAAATGATATAAAAGGATTGAAAGGCGACCCCAATATGGCTAAGATAATAGCGAAATATGGGGTTTCTGTTATAATTATGCATATTCAGGGAACCCCTAAAAATATGCAGAAAAACCCTGAATATGATGATATAATAGAAGACATCAAGGGGAGTTTAGGAGAAAGTGTAGAGATTGCTCTTAAAGCGGGAGTATCTCCTGAAAATATAATATTAGATCCGGGAATTGGGTTTGGTAAAACCTTTAGAGACAACCTGGAAATCATAAAAAAATTATGTGAATTTAAAAAACTAGAGTATCCTATACTAATAGGTGCTTCTCGAAAAGGATTTATTGGAGAAATATTAGGAACCCCTCCCTTGGACAGGTTGGAAGGGAATCTGGCAGTGGCAGTGATATCAGCTTATAATGGAGCTTCCATAATAAGGGTTCATGAGGTGAAGGAAACAGTGAGAGCATTAAAGATGACAGATGCTGTAAAAAATAACTAAATATCAATTATCAATTTCGCCGTAGGCGACAGGGGGTTCTATGAAGGGTGAAGATCAATTAAAGCAGGAACTGAATGACTTTCAAAAAGAAAAAGACAGGATAAGTAGTATAGTTGGACAGATTGGCGGGAGTAATGGAAGTTCAAGTAATAGTTTGATAAATATAGCTTTCTTTGGGATATTATTTGCACTTATTATCTTTGGAGGAGTTTTGAAGAAGATCTCCTTGGAAATAGAGATTGCAGCAGCGATACTGCTGGTTGTATTAAAGATCGCCTGGATGATCCATGAGGCACAAAAAGTGAGTCATTTCCAATTCTGGATCTTAAATTCTTTGGAATTTAGAATCAATGAGATGAATAAAAAAGTAAGAAATATAGAAAAAACTCTTAAAAAAATAGAAAATAACAGTGATTTAAAGGTGAAAATAGAAAAAACAGACATATAAATCGTTGCAAAAAGGTAGGAAAACATGGGGAATGATGTGATATTTAAGGGATCCAATGGTAAGTTATTAATTATATTGAATCCTGTAATTACTTTTGAGGAGCTAAAAGCTGGTTTAGCAGATAAGCTCAGGCAATCTAAACAATTTTTAATGGGATATGAGGCTGTTATTCAATTTAAAGGCAGAGATATAAGTGAAGATGAAACAATAGAATTATTAAGCATTATAAATAACGCGGTGGAGATGAATATTTTATTTGTAACTGACGGTGAAGAAGACCTCCCTCAAGAGATGGAGGAGATAAAAAATCTGATAAGTGAAGGAATTACAAAATTTCATATAGGAACACTGCGATCTGGTGAGATATTGGAGTATGCAGGGAATATAGTTATCTTAGGAGACCTTAACCCGGGATCTATAGTTAAGGCAGAGGGGAATATCGTAGTTATAGGAAACTTAAATGGTGTAGCCCATGCAGGGACAGCAGGTAATGCAGAAGCATTTATCGTAGCATCTAATATGAATCCATTTCAACTGAAGATAGATGAAGTTTTATTCAAAAATTATAGCAGTAATATATTATTTCGCAGCAAACAAATTATGCGAAATAAAAATAATATAGCCTATTTAAGGAATAATATATTGATTATAGATAAATTAACAAGAAAATCACTACAAAATATCGTCACAACTTAGGAGGAACTCAGGTATGGGAAAAGTATATGTGGTTACGTCTGGAAAAGGTGGAGTAGGAAAAACAACAACAACAGCCAACTTAGGAGTTGGTCTGGCTAAAAATGGTAATAGTGTTGTATTGATGGATGCTGATATTGGTCTTAGAAACTTAGATGTAATATTGGGATTAGAAAATAGAATAGTTTATAATTCTATGGATGTGATGGAAGGGACTTGCAGGTTAAAGCAAGCCTTAATTAAAGATAAAAGATATGATAAATTATTTTTACTGCCAGCTTCTCAAACAAATGATAAGATGGATGTTTCAACAGATATGATGAAAAAATTAGTAGCTGAGTTAAAAGAAAAGTTTGACTATGTATTGATTGACTGCCCGGCTGGAATAGAGCAGGGGTTTAAAAATGCCATAGTGGGAGCAGATGAAGCATTAATAATAACAACTCCGGAGATATCTTCCATAAGAGATGCAGACAGGGTAATAGGGCTGCTTGCTGCCAGTGAGATGGGAGATATTAAACTCATTGTAAACAGGGTAAAGATGAAGCTTGTCAATGAGGGGAATATGCTGCATATGGATGATATTGTAGATATATTGGGTCTGGATATAGTAGGAGTAGTACCTGATGATGAGGAGATAGTAATCTCCACAAATAAAGGGGAACCTGTTACTGTAAAGGCTATGTCACTTTCCGGGAAAGCGTATATGAATATTGCAGGCAGGATAGTAGGAGAAGAAATCCCATTTTTAAATATAGATGAAAAGAGAAGTTTTGCCAGTAAATTTAAAAACTTCTTTTCTAGATAGATGGGGGGATAGATATGTTTGAAAAATTATTCGGAAGAAAAAAATCCAGTGCAGTAGCCAAGGACAGATTAAAATTAGTTTTAATCCATGACAGGAGATTGATCTCTAATACTGTTTTAAATGAGATGAAGGATGAACTTATTAAAGTTATCTCGAAATATATAAAGATAGACCAGGAAGAGATAAATATTCAATTTGATGTAGAGACTGAAAATAGAAATAAGGGAGCACTGATAGTAAATGTTCCTGTAAAAGAGATATTAAAAAAATAAGAAACAATATAGTTATTAAAAAAAGAGATTCGGAGCCTGCAGCTCCGAATCTCTTTTGGTTTTTAATTTCCCTTTTTATTTACTACGAAGTTTAGTGGACAACCTTCGAATCCAAAGGCTTCTCTAAACTTATTCTCGATATATCTAACATATGAGAAATGCAATAACTCTGGATGGTTACAGAATATAACAAATTTAGGAGGAGCAGCTGAAACTTGTGAACAGTAGTTAACTTTAATAACTCTACCTTTTCTAGTAGGAGGAGCATTTAAAATCATCGCTTCTTTTAGTACAGTATTTAATAATCCAGTACTGATTCTCTTATGATATTCTGCATGGATTAAGTCTACATGATCAAGTAATTTCAGTGTTCTTTGACCAGTTAAAGCTGATACAAATTCAATAGGAGCATAACTTAAGAATGGCAGTTCAACTCTTAAATATTCTCTCATCTTATGCATAGTTTTAGTCTCTTTTTCTACAATATCCCATTTGTTTAGAACAATAACGATAGGTTTTTGTTCCTCATATGCGATACCGGCGATCCTCTTATCCTGCTCTGTAAGACCCTCTTTGGCATCTAATAGCATGAAACAAACATCAGCTCTTTTGATACTCTTAATGGCTCTAAGTACAGAGTAATATTCTAGATCTTCCTCTATCTTTGATTTTCTTCTGATACCCGCTGTATCAATAAGTACATATTTTTGATCATTGTGCTCAAAGCTGGAGTCAACGGAGTCTCTGGTAGTACCAGCGACTTCACTTACAATACTTCTCTCTTCTCCTAATAGTCTATTAGTTAAAGATGATTTACCGGCATTTGGTCTGCCGATAAGAGCAATCTTAATTCCTTCAGGCTCTTCAGGCATCTCTAACTGATTGATGTGTTCTACAACTGTATCCAACATATCCCCTAAGTTTACTTTATGCTCTGCTGATACAGGAGCTAGGTCTTCAAATCCTAATCCCCAGAAATCATATGTGTCTTCTAATTGAGCTTGGAAGTTGTCGATCTTGTTCACACACAAGATTACATGTTTATTTTTCTTTCTAAGCAGGTAAGCTACCTCTTCATCTAACGCTGTAACTCCAGCTTTTCCGTCGACTACAAATAAAATGACATCGGCTTCATTCATGGCAACTTCAGCTTGTTTTTTGATATTGACCATCATAAAGTCATTGTTTCTAGGCTCTAATCCACCTGTATCTACTAAAACGAATTCAGTTCCACACCACTCAGTTTCTCTGTAAAGTCTGTCTCTTGTAACACCTGGCTGGTTATCTACAATGGCTACTCTATCTCCTACTAATTTATTGAATAGAGTAGATTTTCCAACATTTGGTCTGCCAACTATGGCAACTATTGGTTTCATAATTTATTTCCTCCTTAACTCCTTGACCCTCTCTTGCCTGTCGGCACTCTCTCCCTCGTAGAGAGAAAGGCTTATATAATTTTGCTTTGGTTTCCCTTTAATAAAGGGAAACCTTAGGAAGG
>JAUXGP010000294.1 GCA_030621995.1 Psychrilyobacter sp. | reverse complement strand
TATAAACTGGGAAAATACTTGTTTGATGAACATACAGAGTATTTTAAAAAGAATGGGATCAACAAACTCATAGCTGCAGGCACAGAGGATTCCCATAGACAATATCTAAAGAAAGTTGGGTTTAAAGAAACAACAAAAGACCTGTATATCAAAAAAATTTAAATGGAGGAAAAATTCATGTATAATAAAGTAGTTGAAACAACAAATTTCTTAAAAGAAACAACAAAATATAGACCCAAAGTAGCCATAGTATTAGGTTCCGGGTTGGGAAACCTGGTGGACTTTATAGATGAAAAGATAGAGATAGATTATAGTGACATTCCGAATTTTCCTGTATCGACTGTAGCAGGTCACGACGGTAAACTAGTATTTGGAAAAATTGGCGGAGTAGAAGTAGTAGCAATGAAGGGAAGATTTCACTTCTATGAAGGATATGAGATGAAAGAAGTAACTTATCCTATGTATGTAATGAAGCAATTTGGGATTGAAAAATTAATCGTCAGTAATGCTGCTGGTGGAAGTAATAAAACTTATGATCCGGGAACATTGATGTTAATAACAGATCATATCAATGCATTTGGAACTAACCCTCTTATCGGTAAAAATGATGATAGATTTGGACCGAGATTCCCGGATATGACAGAGGCTTATAAGATATACCTTAGAGATTTGGCCAAGGAAGTTGCAGATAATTTAGGTATAGCTTATAAAGAGGGTGTATATTTAGGGACTACAGGACCTACATATGAAACCGGAGCAGAGGTAAGAGCATTTACTACAATGGGAGCAGATGCCATAGGAATGTCTACGGTACCGGAAGTAACGATAGCGAACTATCTGGGAATAGATGTACTGGGAATATCTTGTATTACAAATATGGCTACAGGAATAGCAGAAAAAGCTCATTCCCATGAAGATGTAGTGGATGTAGCGAAAAAAGCTGGGGAAAACTTTTGTAACTGGATAATAAATATAGTAAAGAAAATAGGGTAAAAAAATATAAAAGGTTCTAGGAGGATCAGAGTGGCAAACTATATTTTAGAAATGAAAAATATGAGAAAAACTTTTTTAGGTGGAAAAGTCGTAGCAAATGATGATATCACTTTAAACATAGTCAAAGGGGAAAAACATGCTATTGTAGGGGAAAACGGTGCCGGGAAATCTACACTGATGAAGATATTAAATGGATTATATACTCCTACATCGGGAACTATATCTTTAAATGGTAAGATAGCAGATATAAAAGGTCCTGGAATGGCGGCTAAATTAGGGATAGGAATGGTATACCAGCATTTCATGTTAGTGCCTACCCTGACAGTTGCAGAAAATATGATCTTAGGTGTAGAGCCGACTAAGGGGATGAACCTTGATATAAACAAGGCTCGTGAAGATGTAAGAAAAGTATCTGAAAAATATGGTTTGGCCATAGATCCGGATGCTATAATATCAGACCTTTCAGTTGGAATCCAGCAGAGGGTAGAGATTTTAAAGATATTATTTAAGGGAGCTGACCTGCTTATATTTGATGAACCGACAGCAGTACTCATTCCTCAAGAGGTAAAGGAACTGTATAAGATAATGGATAACCTTATTGAAGAGGGGAAGACAATCATATTTATCTCCCATAAACTTCAAGAAGTATTGGATATTTCAGATAATATCACAGTAATCAGAAGGGGAAAAGATGTAGCTAACTTTGAAACAAAAGATGCCACAAAACAAAAAATTGCCAATGCCATGGTAGGCAGACCGGTATTATTTACCACTGAAAAACCAGAGGTGACTATCGGTGACAAGATAGTTGAGATCAAAGACTTAAATGTAAAGAATAATAAAGGCTTGCCGGCAGTAAAAAAAGTATCCCTTGAGATAAGAGCAGGAGAGGTATTAGGAATTGCAGGTGTAGAAGGATCCGGGCAATCGGAATTAGTAGAAGCTATGACAGGATTAAGAAAGATAGAATCTGGAACCTTTACTTTAAATGGTGAAAATCTGGCAGGCAAAACTCCTAGGCATATTACTTTAGCTGGATTAGCACATATACCGGAAGACAGACATGCCAGAGCTGCAGTATCAGAATTTTCAGTTAGAGATACCTTTGCTTTTGGTGTCCACAGAGAAAAGTTTACAAAGAACAGGATCTTATTGGATGTAGATAAATTAGAAAAAGAAGCAGATTTCTTTATGGAAGCTCATGATATAAGACCTAGAGGAACAAAAACAGCCTTTGGAAAATTATCAGGCGGGAACCAGCAGAAGATAATTGTAGCCAGAGAATTGGAGAAAAAACATGATTTCATCATAGCCTCTCAGCCTACAAGGGGAGTAGACATTGGAGCCATTGAAGCTATCCATAAGTTAATCTTAGAAGAAAAGAAGACTGGAAAGGCAGTGATGGTAGTATCAGCAGAACTATCTGAAATCTTAAACTTAAGTGACAGAATAGCAGTTATGTGTGGCGGAGAGGTTACAGGAATTCTTGATAGAGAAGATGCCACTGAAGAAAAGATCGGAATCTTGATGGCTGGAGGGAAATTATAATGAATAGAAAATTACAGGGATTGCTAGTTCCTATCTTAGCAGTATTTATTGCCCTGCTTTTAGGTGCAGTAATAATAGCTTATTTAGGAGAAAATCCATTAAATGCATATTACTATCTATTTACAGGAGCTTTTGATGGTAAAAGAGCCATTGCGAGAACACTGTTAGAAGC
>JAUXGP010000120.1 GCA_030621995.1 Psychrilyobacter sp. | reverse complement strand
TATAAATGAACTGGAATGGGTAGTTACATAGATCTGCCCGCCATATCTGGCAATATTTGTCATAACAGAGTGCAGTTCCCTCTCAGCCTGTGGATGAAGGTACAGTTCCGGCTCCTCATACATGATAATTGTATTCCCCAGCAGGTTATACCGGGTACTCTTAGTCACACTGGCTATTCTTCTCATTATCCTGAACATCACTTCCCTTTGAAGACCTCTGCTGGCATATCTTTCCTCTAGATACCGCATCTCTAAATCTAACTTATCTATTAATTTTTCTATATAAACAAGTTTATTATTATTACTTAAAACCAATATTATTTTTTCATATATATCTAAGATAACCTTATTGGATGAAGCTGAAAATGAAGGGATAAATATGATCTCTATATTTTCCCTTATATAATATTCTAAGTGTTTTGATAAGGGGTAAAATTCATTGTTTTTTTTATAAAAATATTCTTTTTTTTCAGCTGAAAGAATTTTTTTTATGACAATTTCATCCTCTGAATTTTTAATATTCTTAAAAACATTCAATTCCTTCAAACGCAGGCTGTCAAAGGTTATAATAAGCTCTGTAGGAATATTCATATGATAACTATGTTTATTTTTAAATGTAATCTTGTCAAAAAATAAGAGTATAGCGGATAAAATATTTGATTTACCATGATTACTCTGTCCTATAAATAATAAGAAATTTTCAAATTCTATATGAGTTTCATCTATAGATTTCCAATTTTTAATTGTTAAGTTTTTAATATGCATCTTTACTCTCCTATTGATATTCAGACTTATTATTAGTATACCTAATGTTTCCTTGAAATGCTAGAAATACTAATTTTTAAAAGGTTTTAAAAGAATATTTTAGTATATAAAAAGAAACTATAATACTACTAGGAGGTAGAAATATGAAGATAGGTATCATAGGTTTAGGTAAGATGGGAGGGAAGATTGCTCTGAGATTGTTAAAATATAATCATGAAGTTTTTGTATACGGACACCACCGTGATAAGATCGATCTTATGGTAGAACATGGAGGAGTGGGGTTCAATCATATGGATGATTTGATTGAAGAACTGAATACCCATGAAACTCCTGTAGTCTGGGTTATGATCCCATCTGGGGACATTACAAACAATGTGTTAATAGAACTTGGTGAAAAATTAAAAAAAGGGTCTATAGTCATAGATGGGGGAAACTCCAATTATAAAGATACTATTAAGACAGCAGACTTATTGAAAGAAAAATCTATAAGTTTATTGGATATAGGTACCAGTGGAGGACTTTGGGGATTTGAAAATGGATATTGTTTGATGGCTGGAGGAGAGAGAGAGTCCTTTGATATAGTCTCACCACTCTTAAAAGATCTGAGTACCGCAGGGGGATATGAATATATGGGCAGGAGCGGCAGCGGTCACTTTGTAAAGATGATACACAATGGTATAGAGTATGGGATGATGCAGGCCTATGCTGAAGGGTTTGAAATATTAAAGTCAAAGGGTGAATTCGATATAAATCTTGATAAGGTTGCCAACGTATGGCAGCATGGAAGTATTATCGAATCTTTCTTACTGAATCTAACCAAAGATATGTTTAAAGATGATCCTGACCTGAACAATGTCAAAGGCTGGGTAGAGGATTCGGGAGAGGGCCGATGGACAGTTTTGGAAGCATTGGAAAACAACGTTTCTGCACCTGTCATTACCCTGTCCCTTATGCAGAGGTTTCGGTCTAGAAAAGAAGAAACATTCAGTGATAAAGTTTTGGCCAGTCTTCGAAAGGAGTTCGGTGGACACAGTATAAAGGAGAAGTAGGAGGAATACGATGGATTTAGAGATGAAAACATTATGTGAACCAGAGGGTGTTGAGGTAAATACCCAGCCATTTGTTTTAATTATTTTTGGAGGAGGAGGGGATTTAAGTCAGAAAAAATTACTCCCAGCCCTTTATAACCTCTTTAAATTAGATAAACTAAATAATGACGCCTATATTCTCTCCTACGGCAGGAGGGAGAGAACACAGGATCAGTATAGGGAGCTGGTAAAAACTTCCATTGAGAGAAGTTTGCAAGGGGGAAAAGCAAGTATAGAAGATAGTTTTCTAGAAAAATTTAATTATCTCAGTGGAGATTCTGAAAAATTAGAGGGGATAGATGAAATAAATAAATATATTTGTAAATTTAAAGATATAAAAAAATATCAAATAATATTTTACCTGGCAACTCCTCCAAATTTAGCAGAAAACATCTTAAATTTAATTCAAAAATTAGAACTATGTGATAAACCTTTTAAAAAGAAGATTGTCATGGAAAAACCTTTTGGGATAGATACCGTATCTGCAATAAATTTAAATGATAACCTGCATAAAATATTTGAAGAGGAAGAAATATACAGAATCGATCATTACCTGGGAAAGGAAACCGTTCAAAACATCTTATTTTTCAGGTTTGGAAACAGTATATTTGAACCTCTATGGAATAGAAGTTTCATAGATCATATTCAAATTACGGTGGCTGAAAATATCGGGATAGAAACTCGCGGGAATTTCTATGAAAAAGCTGGAGTTTTAAAAGATATCATCCAAAATCATATGATGCAGCTTATAGCTCTGGTAGCTATGGAGCCTCCTGCTAACTTTGAGGCTGACTGTGTAAGGGATGAAAAAGTAAAAATATTTAAGAGTATCTCTATTATGAGTGAAGAATATATGGAGGAGAACTTGGTCTTAGGCCAGTATGGAACCGGTAAAATAAGCGGTGAAAATGTTGTGGAATATCGAGATGAAAAAAATGTGGACAAGGATTCAAATACCGGTACTTTCTTCTCCGGTAAATTTCATGTGGATAATTGGCGCTGGGCAGGAGTCCCCTTTTATGTGCGATCAGGAAAGAGGCTGGATAGAAAATTAACTGAAATAGTCATAGTTTTTAAAACACCGCCATTAAAATTATTCGGAAATGCTTGCAGAGATATGCTGGCCAACGAGCTTGTTTTTTCTATCCAGCCTGAAGAAAAGATATCCCTGTCAATAAATATGAAATATCCAGGAGTGGAAAACTACCCCCACCCAGTGGAGATGAACTTCAATTATTCTAAATTAGACACCATATCTCTTACTGCTTATGAAAGGCTGATCGTTGACTGCATAAAAGGGGATTTAACATTGTTTTCGAGGCAGGATGGCGTAGAAGAGATGTGGAGAGTATTAGATCCTATAGTAGCTTATTTCAATAAAATAAATTTTAAATTCCCAAATTATTCTGCTGGTGCTTGGGGACCTGTAAAAAGTAAGATATTGCTGGAAAAAGATGGCAGGAAGTGGAGGATATGATGCCTATAAAAATATTTGAATCTGAAATATCAATGGCTATAAGTGCTATAGACATAATCAAGTCTGAATTACAGAGAAAAGAAAAATTATCCATAGCTTTTTCCGGTGGGAAAACTCCAATTAAATTCTTTCGATTGCTGGCTGCAGAAGATATTACGTGGGAAAAAATCAATATTTTTTTAGTCGATGAACGGTGGGTGCCATTAGATGACATGGATAGTAACTATTGTCTAATTAATATGTTTTTGTTAAAACATATTACTATTCCCCATGGAAATATCCACCATATAGATTACTCCTCATCTATAGAAAGATCCAGGGTGGGATATGAAGATGATCTTTTAAAACATTTTAAAGGGGATATAATATTTGATCTGATGTTTTTAGGAGTCGGGAATGATGGACATACGGCATCTATCTTTGAAGAAAATGAGGCAGATTTAGTCGAGGATGTTATTGTAACATCTAGTAGGAGACACCCATATAGGAGGATTTCCTTGGGGATGAATGTAATTAATGGCGCTAAAAGAAAAATATTTTTATTGGGACCTGAAAAAATACCCATTATAGAGTCATCTTTTTTAAAAAATCTACCTGTATCTAAGGTAGTAGATCCAAAGTTTTTATCCTATACAAAATAAATTAAAACAGCGGGAAGCAATTAAATAATTGCTTCCCGCTGAAAAATTATAGACTAAACATTATATTTACAGCAATATAAACTATAATACCTATTATCGCAGCTCTTTTGTCTGTTCCACCAAGAGATTTCATCTCTTTTAACATATCTTCTTTAGATAAACTTTTATCTTCTATAATAGTTTTAGATTTTAAATACCTTCTATAAACAAGATTATGAAGTAATCCTCCTGAAAGTAATATAATAAACAGAAATGCTCCGCCTGCCATATCAGCGATATTTGGCATAAATCTATTCATTAATCCTCCTAAGACATACACTAATAAAAAATAAGATATCCCCTCAAGGTAACACTTTCTATATAGTAAGTAAAAACAATTTCCAAAAAATGCCCACCAGGACCATTTCCATGAAAATCCTCCCGAAAGATCCCCCTTTTCAAAGGAGTCCTTATACCAGTCTAAAGTTTTTTTAGTTTTTTCCAGACTTTCTTTCTCGCCAATATAGGCACCTATCAATCTATCTTTGTCCATTATTCTTCCCCCTTATGCCGTTGATATATGGCTGTTTTTAATTCTTTTATATACTCTATTTTTTTAGGCATATCTGTAGCACTTGCATCAGCTATAGATTTTTCTATATCATAGGGAACTCTCACCAAGGATGTAAGTATAGGTGAGGATTTCCCTGACTGATAATGTCCTTCTATTATAGCATAAGATGCTTGAGGAATCTCCAATGGATTTCCTACACTACCTACATTAAATAAACTTTTTCCTTTAAAATTATCTATAAAAGCTCCATGAATATCTCCATACCCTACTATATCCGAATTTTTTTTTAATTCACTAGGGGATTCAAATAATTTCATTTTTTCATCCATAGTATTGGTGATATATGTTCTATGAAAAAGATCTTTTGGTGAGGCATGGAATAACCTTACTAATTTACCACTGATATAAAACTCTAAATAAAGGGGAAGATTCTTCATATACTCCAGTCTTTCTTTCCCTAATTTATTTTGATGCCATTCTAATTCCTTGGAAATATTTTCTTTAGTAACATAATAATCCCAGTTTCCCTTGATTACCCATTCACATTTTTCTCTGACCGTATCAACTACACTTGCCGAACTGGGACCTTTTCCTATAAGATCTCCTAAACAAACTATTCTTTCTATTCCCCTCTTTTTTATATCTTCTAGTACCGCTGAAAGAGCGGGAAGATTCCCATGGATATCTGAAATAATGGCTATTTTTTCTATTTTCCCCACCTCCTATTATGCTTACATAAAAAAAACTGTAAGTATCTACAGTTTTTTAGTTTTCTTATTTTTCAAATAATTCATCTCTATTGTTGTCTAAAAATTCCTCTAATTTTAAAATCCTTCTTTTCGATGCCTTGTGCTGATGGAATTTATAGAGTAAATCATTTATAACATCTTCCCTAGTTGTCAAAGAAAAATCTGAAAAAATTTCCTTTAAAATATCAGATCTTTTTAAAAATTTGGTTTTTTTCTCCCTTTTCATATTTTCTAAATGTTTTTCAAAGTTAAAAGGTAGCTCTTTTTTAAAACGTCTAAAATAGTGATAGACAATGTTATCATTAAAATCTTCAAAGTTATTTTTATTGATTTCAGACACTAATTCCATTACTTTTTCCCATTTCTCTGTCATAATATCCCCCTCCGTTGATGAATAATATAAAATAAAAGTTAACACTATCTATAATACCTTAATTTTAATGATTTATCAAGGGATGAATTAAGTTTTATTAATTTAGAAAAAAACCACCTATTCAAATTCACTGAATAGGTGGTTTATATATTTACT
>JAUXGP010000166.1 GCA_030621995.1 Psychrilyobacter sp. | reverse complement strand
TTTAAGAGGAGAAAACGAATGAGAAAGAATCAATTTTATTTAGGGTGGATACTTTTTGCAATATCTATTGCATTTACAGCATACGTAAACGGAGTTAGTCATAAGTTGGGGTTATTTACAATAACCGGTTTAGGAATAGGTTATGTAATGCAAAGGTCAAGATTTGGTTTTGCAGGAATAGTTAGAAAGATGCACTATATGGGAGATTCATCTTTACCGAAAGCTGTATTGTTTCTACTCAGTATTTCCCTTGTTGTGGTAGCTGCTATCCAATATAATGCACATATAAATGGTCTGGTAATACCAGGGATATCATCGATAAAAACGATCAGTATGTTAACAGTTATAGGGGCATTTGTATTTGGAATAGGTATGATGTTTGCAGGGGGATGTGCATCAGGAACATTAACAGATTTAGGAGAAGGATATGTGAGGGCAGCAATATCACTATTATTTTTCTGTATTGGATCGGTAATTGGTGTAGCTCATTTGGATACTCTAAAGCATTCGGTTTTAGGTCGTGGATTTAAATTTTATTTCCCGGATTATATAGGTTATTTTGCTTCTATAATGTTATTTTTAGCTTTCTACGGACTTATGTATATGTTTATAAAAAAATATGAAGCTAAAAGAAAAAAAGAGGGAACTTATATCAAGGAAGGTTACGAAGAGTGGGAAAAAGACCTGCCGGTAAAAGATGAAACTGAGTATAAGATGTTATCTTTTGAAACTTACCATAAGTTCTTTGTTAAAAGATGGTCGTTTTATATAGGAGGAGTACTTTTATCTGTAATGTTCCTGGTGGTACTGGTTACTACCGGCAAAAACTGGGGAGTTTCAACAACATTCACTTACTGGGGAGGATGGATTTTACAATTGTTTGGTGTAGATCTTTCTGGAATCGGATTCTTCCAAACGGATAAAGCTCTAAAAATAATGGGAAATGGATTCTTTAACGATTCTGGATCTGTCAGAAACTTAGGTATCATGGTAGGTACAATAATAGCTTCACTTTTAGCAGGAGGATTATCTATAACTAAAAACATGGATCTAAGAAAGATTATAGGTTATATCCTGGGTGGACTATTTATGGGTTATGGAGCCAGACTTGGATCTGGATGTAATATAGGAGCATTCTACTCTGCATTATCTTCTATGTCACTGAGTGGTATAGTATTTGGCGGATTCTTAGTTTTAGGTGGTATTGTAGGATTAAAACTGGTAGACAGATATAAATTATAAAAAAATATGTTTGACAAATATAGCTAAAATAGATATACTAGTCTCAACATAAAAATATATGAATGAAGATAGAGGTTGCAAACCTTAGGAGTATTTTGGAGGAGTCGGATAGACTTTGAGGCCAAAAGAAAGGAAGTTTTGCCGAAATTTAAGATTTGTCGAAATCTTAGGTTGGGACTATGGATAATATCTGTAGGACTGTCATTATCAGATGATAATGGGGAGCTGTCGAATGATTTTAAGATAAGACTTGTTTTAATATAGGTTTATAAATTAGAGTTATCGGTAGAGATCCGATAGCTCTTTTTTTGAGTTAAAAGATCTCCCTTCTTCTAAAAAACTAAGGAGGAAAGGTATGAGAGGTATAATAATTGTATTGTTGTTAGGTGTTATGAGTAGTTTGGGGTTCGGAGCAGATTCGGCAGAGGCAGCGTTAAATTTAGGAGTGTGGACACTCCTGCCGCCGATTGTAGCTATAGCTTTAGCTTTTATTACTAAGAATGTAATTTTGTCGTTGTTTATAGGGATCTATTCAGGGTCGTTTTTACTGGGAATAACTCAGGGGAAAAATTATTTATTTAGCTTATTGGGAGGATTTTCCGATATAACTAACAGGGTCATTGGATCCATGGCGGATTCATGGAATGCAGGTATAATCTTACAATGTTTAACTATAGGGGGATTGGTGGCACTGATCTCTAAGATGGGAGGAGCCAGGGCTGTAGCAGAATCTTTGGCTAAAAGGGCTAAAACTCCCAGATCGGCTCAACTGATCACATGGGTTATGGGATTATTTATCTTCTTCGATGACTATGCCAATGCACTTATTGTAGGACCGATTATGAGACCTATAACGGATAAGATGAGGGTATCGAGAGAAAAATTAGCATTTATAATAGATTCCACAGCAGCTCCCATTGCAGGGATAGCTCTTATATCTACCTGGGTCGGATATGAGATATCGGTAATAAAAGATGGATATTCACTGATAGGAATGGAAAATATAAATGCATACAGCATCTTTGTACAGACCATCCCATATAGATTTTATAATATCTTGATGTTGATATTTGTGGCTTCTACAGCATATTTCTTGAGAGAATTTGGTCCCATGGCTAAGGCTGAAAGGAGAGCCAGGACAACCGGTCAGGTAACCAGTGGTTCAGCATCTAAAGTCAGCCCGGAGGAAGCTAAGATGATAGCTCCTAAAGAGGGAGTTGTATTAAACATATGGAATGCTATCATACCGATCATGGTACTCATCATAGGTTCTTTTGTAGGTTTCTATCTAAATGGAAAGGGTTATTTAGAGGGAGCAGTACTCGATGCTGTAAATAATTCTCCGCTGTCATTCTATGCCATCAGGGAAACTTTTGGAAGTGCAGATGCATCTCTGGTAATCTTCCAGGCAGCATTATTTGCTTCGATCGTAGCTATTGTTATGGGAATAACTAAGAAAATATTTAAGTTTTCAGAGGCTATCGATACCTGGGTGCATGGGATGAAGTCACTGGTGATCACAGGAGTTATCCTGTTGTTAGCTTGGTCATTGACGTCTCTGATAAAGGACTTGGGAACATCGGTATACCTGGTAAATGCGTTAGCCGGTAGTATACCAAAGTCACTCCTGCCATCTATCATATTTATCTTGGGATCAACGATAGCTTTTTCTACAGGGACATCTTATGGAACTATGGGAATATTGATGCCGCTGGCAATACCGTTAGCTAATGCCATCGGTGGAGCAGCTGGGTTATCGGGAGAAACACTATCATCATATATAGTAATGAGTATAGGAGCAGTTCTTACAGGAGCTATATTCGGGGATCACTGTTCACCAATATCCGATACAACTATCCTTTCATCTATGGGAGCTGAATGTGATCACATAGAGCATGTAAAGACCCAAGTTGTATATGCACTTGTAGTAGGAAGTATCACAGTGTTATTTGGATATCTGCCGGTTGGTATGGGGATATCTATCTATATAGTTTTACCTGTATCCATACTGGCTACAATACTTACTGTAAGGTTTGCAGGTAAATCTGTAGAGGAAGCATCAGAGGTAAAGGAAGAGTTGGAGTTAGTATAGAAAATTTAGGAGACCTGGCCGGAAACCCGACCAGGTTTTTTTTATTTTGAATAATAATTATGGTATAATAAAATGATGAAAAAATTAGTTTTATATAGATTGGGGGAGAAAATGAGAATATTAATAATAAGGCTGAGTTCTATAGGGGATGTTATATTGACCACCCCAATCCTAAAAAAATTAAAGGAAAAAAATAAAGAATTAAAGATTGACTTTGTAGTCTTAGATAAATTTAAAGATGCCATAGAGGGGAATCCCAATATAGATAATTTAATAGTTTTTAAAAAGGATGAACACGATGGATTTAAAAATATAAAAAAGTTTGCCAAGGAATTAAAGAAAAATAACTATGATTATGTATTTGATCTGCATTCTAAGATAAGATCCAGATTGATCACATTTTTTTTGGGAGAGAAAACTTTCAGGTATATAAAGAGATCGCTGTATAAAACTATCCTGGTAAAATCCGGATTGATTAAGTATAGAGCAGATAATACCATAGTAAAAAATTATTTTGATGCATTCAAGGTTTTAGGAATAAAATACAGCGGGGAAGATTTGGAGTTTAATTTCACCGAAGAGGATGAAAAAAAAGTAGAGAACTATAAAGACTATGCAGTGTTCGCTCCGGGAGCTTCTAAAAACACTAAAAAATGGACTGTAGAAGGATTTGGCAAGTTAGCTGAATTGATAAAAGAAAAATATAAGACAGAGATAATTCTCATAGGAAGTGCAAAAGAGAAGGAAGAGTGTGAGGAAATCAATAAAATAAGCGGAAATATCTGCATAAACCTGGCCGGTGAACTAAGCCTGAAAGAGAGTGGAGCATTGCTATCAAAAGCAAAATTTTTGGTAACCAATGACTCGGGACCATTTCATATAGGACGCGGAGTTAAGACTAAGTCCTATGTGATATTCGGCCCCACAGATCCAAATATGTTTGAGTACGATGAATTAGGAGTTTTGATCTATGGGAATGAACCCTGCTCTCCGTGCTCGCTGCACGGGGATAAAAAATGTCCTAAAGATCATTTTAACTGTATGAAGAATATAAGTGCTGAAGATATCGTGGAAAGAATAGGGGAAAAATAAAAAAAAGGGGCGTTTTCCAAACTTAATGTAAATTAATTTGGAAAACG
>JAUXGP010000299.1 GCA_030621995.1 Psychrilyobacter sp. | reverse complement strand
TTGATTTTTGAAATCTTAAAATAATATAGTATATTTGTACTAATATATTTATCTTAAAATCATAGGAGGGGAAAGAATGGGAACTGAGTTAAAGGTAGCAGATAGGTCATTTTCAAAAGATTCTAAATTTAAATTATTGTTTTTAAGTAGTATCGGTATTTTTATGTTCTTTATTCCAATAGAGTTAATGGGGAGAAAAACTATATTAATCGATCATTTTGTTAATATGGTTATGAAAACATTATCAACTTATACATCCTATTATACTCTTGGAATTATTGTCTTAGGAACTATATTGCCTATCTATACAGGTAGATGGAAAAAGTCAATTATTGATATGATTTTTACTGGATTCAAATTTTTAGGAATAGTAGTTTCCCTCATGGCTATCTCTGGAAAAGGACCAGAAGCTCTTATGAGAGGAGATATGATTCCATTTTTATTTAATAAGTTAGCCATTCCTGTAGGAATTATGATCCCTCTAGGTTCTATATTTTTATCCTTTTTAGTAGGATATGGGCTTTTAGAATTTATAGGTGTAATTATGGAACCTGTAATGAAACCTATTTGGAAAACTCCTGGTCGATCTGCTGTAGATGCAGTTGCATCTTTTGTAGGAAGCTACTCAATAGGTCTTTTGATAACTAATAGTGTCTATAAGGAAGGGAAATACACAGTTAAAGAAGCTTGTATAATTGCAACTGGATTTTCAACGGTTTCGGCTACTTTTATGATTATTGTAGCTAAAACTTTAGGATTGATGGAAATATGGAATTTTTATTTTTGGAGTACCCTTATTATTACTTTTTTAGTAACTGCAATTAGTGTAAGAATCTATCCACTTAGATCTAAACCTAATGTTTATCATGATGGAAGTGAAAAAATAGAAGATAAAAAAAGAGATGGAAATATCTTTAAAAATGCTTATTTAGATGGATTAGAAAGTGCATCTAATTCGGATCCTGTTATTACAAATATTGTTAAAAATATGAAAGATGGTATGAGGATGGCAGCAGGAGTAGTCCCAACTATCCTATCTATAGGTCTCTTAGGATTAATTTTAGCGGAATATACTCCAATATTTGATTTGATTGGGTATATTTTTTATCCATTTACATCATTGATGAAAATTCCTGATCCTATGATTGTTTCCAAAGCTGTTTCACTTGAAATTGCTGAGATGTTTTTACCAGCCTTACTAGTAAAAGGTGTAGGACATATTATTACAAGATATGTTATTGGGGTGGTTTCAATCTCTGCGATATTATTTTTTTCAGCACTTATACCATGTATTTTAGCAACTGAAATCCCTTTAAAAATAAGGGAAATGGTTATTATTTGGATAGAGAGAACTATTCTTACTATTGTACTTGCTGGTGCTGTAGCACATATATTTTTGTAAAATAATGAGCAGGAAGGAGGATAAAATAATGAAGGTAAATACCATCTGCCTTATTTTTTTAATATTTTTCACTTTTTCTATCGTTAATTTTGCTTCCCAGATAGATAAAAAGGTAATAGATCTGCCTAATCCAGCATATGATGGCGGCATATCTGTAGAGAGAGCACTAAAAGAGAGAAGATCAGTTCGGAAATATTCAAAAGAAGAAATATCAGTTACAGAAATTTCACAAATTCTGTGGAGTGCCCAGGGAATTACTAAAAAAATAGGAGGGCTCCGCACTGCTCCCTCAGCAGGAGCTCTGTATCCCTTAGAAATTTATCTCATAGCTGGAGAAGTAGAGGGAATTCCAAAAGGAATCTACAAGTATTATCCTCAAAGCCATTCCATAAAAATGACACAGGAGGGAGATAATAGACAGAAACTTCTCACTTGCTGTCAGCCCTTTGTAAGAAAAGCTCCTGCAATTATAGTTATTGCAGGAGTTTATGAGCGTACGGCGTTAAAATACGGTAAAAGAGCAAGACAATACGTTCATATAGAAGCTGGTGCAGCAGGTCAAAATATTTATCTACAATCTGAATCATTGGGAATAGGGACGGTATTTGTAGGTGCTTTTATAGACAGTCGATTAAAATCACTACTTTTTTTACCAGAAGACGAACATCCCCTGGGTGTCATGCCTCTGGGAAGAAAAAGATAGGAGTCAAAAAAAATTCAATAAGAAACGGGAAGGCGTTCAAGGAAAGCTTGAGAACGGATGGACTCCTGAACAAATATCTGGAAGAGCAAAGGTACAAGGGTTATTTTCGGTCTCATTCAAGACAATTTATAATGCTATCGCGACTAATCTATTGTTGCCTGATACTATTAAATTCTTAACTAGAAAAGGTAAAAACAAAGCTCATGGTGTCGTAGAGACAAGAGGTACAATTTCTGATAAGAAAATGATAGAAGAGAGACCTCGCGAAGCTGAAGATAGAAGTGAAATAGGTCATTTTGAAAGCGATACAATTGTTGGAAGTGGTAGACAAGGTGCAATAATGACTTATGTTTGCAGAAAATCAAGATTTTTAATAGCAGAGTTAATGCCTGATAGAAAGGCTGAAACCTTTAATAATTCGACGATAGAAATCAAGCTTAAGTTGTAAAAGACATATGCGATACTATAGTATTAAGGGTTTTGATAAAATTATATGAGGTGTTTTTATGAATAATAAGAGAATATTAACAGATTTTGCAAGAGTAATT
>JAUXGP010000091.1 GCA_030621995.1 Psychrilyobacter sp. | reverse complement strand
TATACAATGAAATGGGTTAAGAAAAATGTAAGAGGTCCAAAAAGTTTAAACGGATTCTTTACCTTCTATCTTTATCCAGTAATGGGTACTTTAATAGCAGGTTCACTTATGTTATTTGTAGTAGGAAAACCAGTAGCGGCTCTTAATACAGGTCTTACTAACTACCTTAACGGATTATCTGGTGGAAATGCAATGCTTCTTGGAGCAATAATCGGGGCAATGGTTTCATTTGACCTTGGAGGACCTGTGAATAAAGCAGCTTATGCATTCTGTGTTGGATCTATGGCAAATGGAAACTTTATGCCATACGCAACATTTGCTTCTTGTAAAATGGTATCGGCATTCACAACTACAATAGCTACAAAAGTAAGACCTCATCTATATTCTGAAGAGGAAATACAGTGTGGAAACTCAACTTGGATACTAGGCCTTGCAGGTATTACTGAAGGAGCTATTCCACTTATGATAGAAGATCCATTTAGAGTTATTCCTTCATTTGTAGCAGGTACTGCAGTAACAGGTGCCATGGTAGCAGCAGCAGGAATAGGTCTACAAGTTCCTGGAGCAGGTATTATATCTATGTTTGTACTAGAAGCAGGAGAGCTTGCAAAATTATCAGAAGCAGGAATCTGGTTAGGTGCAGCTCTTATAGGTACTGCCATCTCTACTGTAATGTTAACAGCTTTAAGAACTAAAAAATATAGAGAATTAAAGCAGGCAGCACATATAGAAAATGCACACACGTTATAATTAAATCTTATTAAATCTTAGAGAATAACTTAAGTGGCAGATATTGACTAGACAATATCTGCCACTCTTAAATAAAAGGAGATAAATCATGAAAAAATATAGAGTACACGTAGTACCTCATATGCACTGGGACAGAGAATGGTATTTTTCAACAGAGGAATCAAGAATACTTCTTATGAACAACATGGAAGAGATATTGGATAGGTTGGAGACAGATCCTGAGTATAAGTATTATGTATTAGATGGACAGACAGCAATATTAGAAGATTATTTTGCAATCAAACCTCAAAATAGAGAAAGAGTCAAGGCACTGGTTCAAGCTGGAAAGCTTATTGTAGGACCTTGGTACTCACAGACAGATTCTATCATAGTAAACGGAGAATCCATTGCTAGAAACCTTCTTTATGGAATCAAAGATTCGAGAGAGTTTGGAGACTTTATGAGAATTGGATATATTCCTGATTCATTCGGACAATCTGAACAGTTACCTCAGATCTTCAACGGTTTTGGAATAGACAAATCAATGTTTTGGAGAGGATGTTCAGAAAGACATGGAACTAACAAGACTGAGTTCTACTGGGAATCGTTAGATGGTTCGAAAGTACTTAACCAAATCTTGCCTCTAGGATATGCTATTGGTAAATATCTTCCAACTGACAAGGAAGGATTAAGAAAAAGACTCGATACATACCTAAAGGTATTAGAAACAGGAGCAACTGGCGAAGCTCTAATCCTGCCTAATGGACACGACCAGATGCCGCTTCAAAAGGATATCTTTGATGCAATAGCAACACTAAATGAAATGTACCCTGAACATGACTTTTTCATGTCAAATTTTGATGAAGTATATAAAGATATTGAAAAAAATGCTGACAAGCTAGATACGATAAGAGGGGAATTCATCGATGGTAAATACATGAGAATTCACAGATCAATCTCATCTACAAGAATGGATATAAAAGATATCCATGCAAAGCTTGAGTATCAGATTACAAATATATTAGAACCACTAGCATCAATGGCTGCAACTCTTGGATTTGAATACCATCACGGATTAATAGAGCACATCTGGAAGTTAATCATGAAGAACCATGCACACGATTCAATCGGATGTTGTTGTTCAGACAAGGTTCACAGAGAGATCCTTGAAAGATTCATCCTAGCTACAGATAAGGTAGAGAGCCTAATAATTCACTACAAGAGAAAGATTGCTGACCATTCACCAGCTATAGACGGTGCAGATAAGTTGGTAGTATACAACTTATTACCACAGGCAACTGACAGAGTCGTAAACGCTACTGTAAGAATCAGAGCAAATGACTTTAAGATCGAAGATTCGATGGGTAAGGAAGTAGCTTACAACGTTATTGAAAAGTATGAAATCGATCCAGGATTAATCGACAGACAGATTGTACACTACGGAGTATATGAGCCATTTGTAGAGTATAAGATTCAGTTAAAAGTATCTGATATCCCGGCTCTTGGATATGAGACTCTATATATCACTAAAGTAGAGGGAGATTCAGCGGCAATTGAAGCTGAAGCTAAATCTTCTCTAGAGAACGAGTTTTACTCAGTGACTGTAAATGAAAATGGAACTATCAATATCTTTGATAAAGAGCTTAATAGAACTTATGAAAATGCATTACTTCTTGAGGAAGGATCAGATGACGGAGACGAGTATGATTACTCTCCATTAAGACCTGAACAGGAATTGGTCATCACTAACGAAGCTGTAAAAGCAAAGGTAGAGATGGTTAAGCTAGGATTAGAAGAAAAAGCTGCAATTAAGTATACTCTTGAGCTTCCGGCTGACTTAGAAGACAGAAAGAACAAAATAATCAACTCTTCAAATGACTTCGAGATCGAGGTCAAGTTAACTGCAGGAGTTAAGAGAATAGATGTATCTGTAACTATGGACAACAGAGTAAAGGATCACAGAGTAAGATTTATGGTGCCAACTCCATATAAGACAACTACTTCAACAGCGGATCAGCAGTTTGGATCTATGATAAGAGATAACTATGATACAGCTATGGACGTATGGGAGCAGGAAAAGTGGAAAGAGATGCCACAGACGACTTATTCAATGATGTCACTTGTTGGTATTCATAACAATGAAGAGGGTCTATCCATCTTAACAAATGGATTAAGAGAGTATGAGGTAGTAGGTGCAGGATACGACACTATGGCCATTACTCTAATGAGAGGTATTGGAGTATTAGGAAAAGAAAACCTATACACTAGACCAGGCAGACCGTCTGGAATAAAGATGCCTTGTCCAGATTCTCAGATGTTAGGAAAGCAGACCTATGAGTTAGCTATATATACTCATAAGGGAACTACTCTTGAGGGAGATACTTTCAAAGCAGCCAGAGATTACACAACTCCATATGAGACTTATAACAAGATTCCATTTGATGCAATGAAACTAAATAAGGAAGACATTGCAGCTCCAGCAAGATTTGGACTTCTTGAGATAGAAGGAAATGCTGAGTTATCTGTAGTAAAAAGATCTGAAAACGATGAGTATATCGCAGTAAGAATCTTTAATCCGCACAGAGATAGAAATATAGATGAAACTATTACATTCAATGTAGATGTAGCAGAAGCTCATGAGTCTAACATGAATGAGGAGATTTTTACAACAGCAGATGTAAATGGAAAAACAATCACAGTGAGAGATATTAAACCTTGTCAGGCTAGAACAATCCTTGTAAAGGTTAAATAATATAGTGAGAGGTATTAATATTTTCTAAGATTACAATAGTAAGTGGAGGCTCTATGTGTGATATATCTCCGAAGCTATCAAACTAATAATTAAACGTGACGTTTTAGTTGAAAAATCTGTATTGAAAAAGTTTATTTTAGAACTCTTTTTATACTTTAAGGCTCTTAGAATTTTTTTCTAGGAGCCTTAGTTAATAAAAGATCAAGGAGGAAAAATGAAAATTGTAGTGGCTATAGATTCATTTAAGGGAAGTCTTAGTTCATGTGAACTAGGGCAGGCGATAGAAAATGGGGTAAAAAAAGTATATGAAGATGCAACTGTGGTGAAGGTTCCCATTGCAGATGGAGGAGAGGGGACTGTAGAGTCACTTGTAGAAGGAAGCGGAGGTAAGTTTGTGGATATAGTGGTCAATGATCCCCTCATGAGACCTGTAAATGCCAGATATGGAATAATGGGAAATGACAGGACGGCGGTCATAGAGATGGCTTCAGCTTCTGGACTTCCCTTATTAAAGCCAGAAGAGAGAAACCCACTAAAAGTAACAACTTATGGAACGGGAGAACTGATAAAGGATGCCATTAAAAGGGGGTGCAGAGATTTTATTGTCGGAATTGGGGGTAGTGCCACAAATGATGCAGGACTTGGAATGCTGCAAGCGCTGGGATATAAGTTTCTTGATGAAAATAATAGAGAGCTTGGATACGGCGGAGAGATATTGGAAAGAGTAGCTGAGATAGATGAATCCAAAGTTATGAAGGAACTAGATCAGTGTAAATTCCTCATAGCCTGTGATGTGGATAATCCCTTCCACGGTCCCAGAGGAGCAGCTCATGTCTACGCAAGACAAAAAGGTGCGGATGAAGAGATGGTTGAATACCTGGATTCGTGCCTAGAAAAGTTTGCTTGTACCCTCAGAGAAAAGATGGGAAAGGATGTGGCAGAGATTCCGGGAACTGGAGCGGCAGGAGGCCTTGGAGGAGGTTTTTTAGCCTTTTTAGGCGGAGAACTCAGACCTGGAATTGATATAGTTCTTGAAGAGGTTGATCTTGTCAATGAGATAAAGGGAGCGGATTTTGTCATAACAGGAGAGGGGAGGATAGACTTTCAGTCGATTATGGGTAAAGCTCCAATAGGAGTGTCGAAGCTGTGTAAAGAGCATGGAATACCTGTAATAGCACTGGCAGGAAGTGTGGCAGATGATGCAGGAGCAACACACGACTATGGGATAGATGCACTCTTCTCCACAATAAACTATCCTATCTCCTTAAAGGAAGCCATGGACAGAGACAGAGCTAGAGCCTTTGTGGAGAAGAATACCGAGGAGATATTTAGACTCATAAGAGTGTGTGAAAAAAAGTTTGGTTAGAGTAATAATAGAAAGTATTAATGAAATCATAAGTTGAATTTGATTAAAAACGGATGTTAATATGAATTTTGTTCTCCCGGCAAAATAATTAATTTCAGGTGGAACTTTACCGGATAAAGATCGTATAATAGGGAAAATTTTAAAAAAGGAGGAGCTGAGCTCCTCCTTTTAGTATTTAGATTATTTTTCTTCTATAAACATATTTGTTTTTTTTCATCCATGAACCAGAGAGGTAAAAAGCTATAGATACTATACCGATAGCATTGGTAGCTATGGCTGTGGAATACCATAGGGATCTTCCTCCTATAAAATGATCTAAGATAAAGATAAGGGGAATCCTGATGATCCATAGTCTTATCAGGGTAATATACATAGAGATCTTGGTAAAACCAGATCCCTGGTAAACACCGGAGACGATCTGATATACTCCCCACATAAATACAGTGGGAACGGTAATCTTTAAAAATTCCTTTGTGGTATCTATAACTTTTGCATCAGAGGAAAAAGTTTTTACAATTCCTTCACTGAAATAAAGGATGATGAAGGTTCCTATTATTCCTAAGATAACAGAGAGAACTGCCATCTTTTTTACAGCTTCCTTTACTCTGTCAGGGTTGTTGTTTCCAAGATTTTGTCCTGTGATGGTAGTCATAGCAGCACAGAGACTGGAATTTAAGCTGAATAAGAGACTGTTGATCTTATTCCCAAGCCCCACAGATGCCAGAAGAGCAGGACCATAGGTCACAGCATGGGAATTTATAAGCATATTTCCCACAGGGGAGGCCATCTTGGTAATAATAGCAGGAAGGCCGATAGCTAATATTCTTTTCAGCTCGTCTTTAGTTATTGTAATATGTTTTTTTTCAATCTTTAGTCCACTGCCGGTAAAGACATCAAACATACCATAGAGGGCAAGAATTCCTTTGGAAAGTATGGTGGCCAGGGCGGCACCAACAATTCCCAGATTCATATTAAATATAAGTATGGGATTTAGTATGATGTTTAACGCCAGAGAAAAGATATTCAGGTAAAGAGGACGCATAGAATCACCCTCAGCCTGTTTTATAGAGATATAGCAGGTGTTTATAAAGGTGAAAATTGTTCCTAAAAGCACAACTTTTAAATATGCAGATCCAAGGGTCAAGAGGTCTCCGTCCAATCTCAGGAGTTCGAGAATCTTAGTAGAAAAAAGTAGCCCAAAAACAGCAATAACTACAGAAGTGACAAGTGCTACGTATAGCAGATTACCGATGCTTTTCTTCGCCTCTTCGTACATCTTAGCACCTATATTCTGAGATACCATAGCAATCATAGGAACAGAAAGTCCCAGTCCCATATTCATTATAGCAGTAATAATAGGATCGACAAAGGTCAGAGCAGCAACTTCATTACTACCGATTTTTCCCATAAAATACATATCTGTAAGGGTATATGCTCTCTGAATCAAGGTACTGATCATGAGGGGAAGGGCAATGGAAAATATAACTTTATAGAGATTTCCCTTTACTATAAGGTCTCTCTTTTTTTTAAACTTCATAGTGACTCCTTTTATAATAAAATTAAGTGGCAAAATATAACATTATAGCATATTTTCTGTATTATATCAAGGGAGAGGAGGTAGGTGATCTGGAAAAATAAAGGTTAAAAGGTATGAAAGAAGGCATTGTATAACACCTGTAATAGAAAAGAAAAAGTTATACTATAGTTTTTTTTAAAGTAATTTTAGAAGAATGAGTGAAAAATAATATGAATTTCATTCTCCCGGTAAAATAACTAATTGCAGGTGGAACTTTACCGGAAAAAGGTCATATAATAGGAAAAACTTTAAAAAAAGGAGGAGCTCAGCTCCTCCTTTT